>NZ_JAUHUI010000080.1:0-6095 GCF_030418155.1 Pseudomonas sp. 2,4-D | reverse complement strand
TACCCGCTCCTACAACGGCCTGTGTTCAATCCCCGATGTATGCCTACCACCGATCAATAGGAGCGGGTTTACCCGCGAATACGGCAGCGGCGGCAACGGTGAGCGGCTGGTGAAATTGGCCAGCAGGCCCGGCCCTTTCGCGGGTGAACCCGCTCCTACACCCGACCGCGAAGGGCCGCAAAGCGGCCCCGGCAATCTCGATCAAAACCCAACACTGGCCTGCACGTAGAAGGTCCGCGGCTCACCCACGTAAAGGCCGGCATTGTTGTCACTGGAGCGGGTGAAGTACTGCTTGTCGAACAGGTTCTTCACCCCCGCCGCCAGCTTCAGGTTGGACATGTCCGGCCCGAACTCATAACCGCCACGGGCATGCCAGGTCACGTAGCCTGGAATATCGCCATACTGCCCGTCAGCACTCGGCTCGGTGATGTAGTCGCCATTGAAACTGCCATCGGCATTGATCCCGGTTCCCGGCGCACGCTGCTTCGATTGGGCATAGGCGTCCAGGTTCCAGGTCCAGCGGTTAACTGCGTAACGCACCCCGGCAGTGGCCACCTGGCGTGAATAGAACGGCAGGTCCCGGCCCTTGAACCCCGGGATATCCCCTTCATAGGTCGCGCGGGTATAGGTGTAGCCACCGCTCACCGACAGCCCGTCCAGGCGCGGGTCCAGCCCGGCCAGGTCATAACGCACCGAAGCCTCGATGCCCTGGTGCTTGGTCGCACCGAGGTTGGTCCAGCCCACGTCGTTGCTGATGTACTGCAGCTCATCATCGAAGTCGATGTAGAACGCCGTCAGCTCACCGGCAAAGCCGCCATTGTCATAACGGGTACCGATTTCGTAGGTCTTGGCTTTTTCCGGCTCCAGGCCATTGGCCGTACTGTTGCCAGAACCGCCCTGGCCCAGCTGGAAGTACTGCAGGCTACCGAACGAAGTCTCGTAGTTGGCGAACACCTTCCAGGCATCGGAAACGTGGTACATCACGCTCAGTGCCGGCAAAGGCTCGTTGCTGGTGATGCTGCGCTTCTTCTCGGCTACCGGGCGGTTGTTGGCGTCCAGTACCGGGCGGTCGCGCCAGTCGGTATTGATGTGCTCGAAGCGCACGCCAGGGGTGATGGTCCAGTTGCCCACGTCGATCTTGTCGTCGATGTAGTAGGCGCTGGCCTCGGTGCCGCCGCTGCGGTCCTGGAACACGTGGCCGTCGGAAGTCGGGGTCACCGTCGGTACGTTGTCGATCAGCGCCAGGCGAGTCGATTGTTCGCGCATCGCTTCCTTCAGGTAACGGTAACCGACACTGACTTCCTGGGTGGTTGGGCCGGCAAAGAAGATGCGCGACACACGGGGTTCGATGGCGAAGGTGTGGTAGTTGCGCGGGTACGACGACAACGTCTTCATGTCCCGCGAGGCGATGGTGCTGCCGCGGAAGCTGTCGGTGTAGTAGGTCAGCACTTCGAACTGGGTGGCATCATCGAGCTGCCGCTGCCATTTGAACGACACATCCTTGCGCCGGCCCGCGAAGTAATCGTAATCGCGCAGCGACTGGTACGGGTTGCTGTCGTATTGGGCCTGGGTCAAGCCACCCGGCATGTCGGCACGGCCATCGTAATAATGGAAGTTGAGCCAGAACTCATCGACATCGGTTGGCGCCCAATGCGTCTTGAGGATAACGTCGTCGATGTCGTTGCCGTTGTTGCTTTCACGGTAACCGTTGCCATTCACCCCGGTGTACAACAGCGCCACGCCCATGCCATTGTCGGCCGTGCCACCGACGAAGGCTGACTCGGTGTGTTTCCAGCCGCCGTGCTGGGAGGTCTCCAGGGTGGTGGACAGCTCTGCCGAGGCCTTTTCCGGAATCGCCCGGGTTACAAAGTTGATCACGCCGCCCACGTTCTGCGGGCCGTAGCGCACCGAGCCGGCACCGCGCACGACGTCGATGCTGTCGAGGTTGCCAGAAGAAATCGGTGCCATCGACAGCTGTGGCTGGCCATACGGCGCGAAGGCGGCCGGGATGCCATCGATCAGTACCGTGGAGCGCGGCGACAGGCGCGAAGTAAGGCCGCGCACGCCCACGTTCAGCGACAGGTCGCTGCCACCGGTTCCGTTGGAGTCCTGCACTTGCACGCCAGGGATGCCGCGCAGCACGTCGCGCACGTTCATTGCGCCCTTCTCCACCATTGCCTCGCGGCGTACCACGGTGCGTGCCCCGGGGTGGTTCTGTACCACGCTCTGCTGGGCATCACCCAGCCAGTCACCGACCACTTTGATGTCGGTGGGTGCCAGCTCCAGGCTGCCGCTGCCCAGGTCAAGGGTAGTCGGCAGTGGCTTCACCACAACGGTGTCCCCGGTCACCTCGAAGGTGAGCCCGCTGCCTTGCAACAGCTGTTGCAGCGCCTGCACCGGCGCCAGCTTGCCCGATACCGCCGGGGCCTGTTTGCCGGCGACCAGCTCGGGGCTGAAAAACAGCTGCAGGCTGGTCTGCTGGCCGAGCTGGTTCAGCGCCGAACCCAACGGCTGGGCCTGGATCTGGAGGGTATTGCCGGCCTCTGCGGCCTGGCTGTCAACGGCCACGGTGCTGACCGCCAGGGCCAGCGCCAGGGCGCGAAAGCGTGGGAAGGGTTTGTTGTTGTTCACGTCGTCGAAACATCCTGGAATGCGGAATAAACGCCAACCGCGTGCAAATGGAAATGCTTGGCAGTTGCAGCTGGCGAAGAAGACGAACGAGTGAAAAAAAACCTGAATCTATTTGGCGATTATTTCGCTGGAGCCGTCTTCATGGGCCTTGATGGCCACCGGCAGGATGCTCGGCAAAGCCCGCAGCAAAGCGTCTGTATCGTTGGTACTGAAGGTGCCGGACAGGCGCAGCCGCGCGACTTTCCCAGGGGCGACCCGCAATGGCTGGCTACGGTAGCGCGAGGTTTCGGCCACTACTTCGGCGAGGGTTGCGTTGTCGAACAGCAGCTTGCCCTGTCGCCATGCGGTCATGGCGCCGGTGTTGACCGCATAGGGTGCGGCGACCAGGCCCTGTGCATCGATATGCGACCCCTGCCCGGCCGTCAGTTGCGCCAGCGAGGCACCCTTGCCCTGCACCCGCACCGACCCCTGTTCCACCGCCACACGGGTGCTGGCTGGGTCCAGGCGGACGTCAAAGCGGGTACCTGTGACGATCACACTGCCCTGGGCCGTGTCGACCACAAACGGCCGGTTACTGTCATGGGCGACGCTGAACATCACTTCCCCGGCGTTCAGGCGCACGTGCCGCTGGCCGGCGCTGAACTCGACCTGCAACTGCGTGTTGCCATTGAGCTCCAGATGCGAGCCATCCGGCAGTTCGATCTGACGGCGCTCATTGAAGGCCGTCTGCAGGCTGCCTTGATGGTTCAGTTGCAGGTGGTGCCAACCGCCCCAGCCCAGGCCCAGCGCCACTACCGCGACACTGGCGGCCAACGCCTGGCGCATGAAACGCCGTCGTGGCAGCTTCTGCACCGGGTCTGGCTGGCACAGCGCCTCCAGGTGCTGACGTGGAATGAAGTCGGCGGCCTGCCACACGCGGCAGAGATGCTCATATTCTTCCCGGTGGTGCTCGTCGCTCGCCAACCAGGCATGCAACTGCTTGTGCAGCCCGGCATCCCGAGGTGCATCCTGCACGCGGGCGAACCATGCGGCCGCCTGCTCGCGGACGGCATCGGTACCGTGCTGTTTCATCGAAAAGGCCTCCTGACTCTTCATGCCGACACATCCAGGTGCTCACGCAGGTGCCGAAGCGTGCGGATCATATACTTTTCGACCATGTTCTTGCTCAACCCCATGCGCTCGGCAATCTCGGCCTGGGTCAGGCCTTCGAGCTTCTGCCAGATGAACACCTGCCGGCAGTTGAGTGGCAGCTCGGCCAGCGCCCGCTCGACGCTGTCGGCCAGCTCCAGGGCGTGCACGTAGGCTTCCGGGTCGCCACTGCCGGTTGCGCCTTCTTCGAAGGCTTCCCGCTCCAGGGCCTGGCGGCGGTCTTCGCGACGGAAGCCATCCACAGCGATGTTGCGCGCAGCCTGATGCAAGTAGGCGCGTGGCTGCTCAACCTGCTCGCGCGGGGTTTCCAGTACCCGGACAAAGGCATCGTGGGTGAGGTCCTCGGCCTGCTGACGACTGCGCAGCTTGCGCGTCCAGGTGCCGATCAGCTCATGGTAGTGGTCGAGGAAGCCTTTGTGTCCGGACACGGTCGGGGTCATCAGGGAGGCAGACAAGGGTGCGAATAGTAATGTTTCGCATCAAAAGCAGCAAATCCGCCAGTCGGTAACAAAAAATTTATGGGCGATTTCCTGTACGGGGGTACCAGGAAAATGTGGCCATAAATATGAACACCTCCGCCCTTTTCGCGGGCAAGCCAGCTCCCACATGGAACGCGTATCCCCTGTAGGAGCGGGCTTGCCCGCGAAGGGCCCAACACGCTCCATTCCACAATTTTTTACGCTTGAAAGACCGCAGGGAACATCAGCCGGTCACACGAGTCGGTTATTCAAATGGCTGGTCGTCGATCCACGTCGATCACGCCCGGATTGCCTGTTGATTCTGCATTCTTCACGCCCTAAAGTGCGCGCCGAACGTCCATGCTGGAAACGATCCATCCGGCTCAAGTACTGAGTAGGCGAACCAAAGTGGGGATACGGAGGACGTTCAGTTTGCAGCCACTTAATCTTTCAGTTTGCCCATGGAGTCCCTGAGCATGTCGATCCAGGTCGAAGACTATTTCGCGCGTGAAACCTTCCAGAAAATGAAGGCGTTCGCTGACAAGCAGGAAACCCCGTTCGTACTCATCGACACCCAGATGATCAGCCAGGCGTACGACGACCTGCGCGCCGGTTTCGAATTCGCCAAGGTCTACTACGCGGTCAAGGCCAACCCGGCCGTTGAAATCATCGACCTGCTCAAAGAGAAAGGTTCGAGCTTCGACATCGCCTCGATCTACGAGCTGGACAAAGTGATGGGCCGCGGTGTCAGCGCCGACCGTATCAGCTACGGCAACACCATCAAGAAGTCCAAGGACATCCGCTACTTCTACGAGAAGGGCGTGCGCCTGTACGCCACCGACTCGGAAGCCGACCTGCGCAACATCGCCAAGGCCGCACCGGGCTCGAAAGTGTATGTGCGTATTCTGACTGAAGGCTCCACCACTGCCGACTGGCCACTGTCCCGCAAGTTCGGCTGCCAGACCGACATGGCCATGGACCTGCTGATCCTCGCCCGCGACCTGGGCCTGGTGCCATACGGCATCTCCTTCCACGTGGGCTCGCAGCAACGCGACATCAGCGTGTGGGACGCCGCCATCGCCAAGGTCAAGGTAATCTTCGAACGCCTGAAAGAAGAAGACGGCATCGAACTGAAGCTGATCAACATGGGTGGTGGCTTCCCGGCCAACTACATCACCCGTACCAACAGCCTGGAAACCTACGCCGAGGAAATCATCCGCTTCCTCAAGGAAGACTTCGGTGACGAACTGCCGGAAATCATCCTCGAGCCTGGCCGTTCGCTGATCGCCAACGCCGGCATCCTGGTCAGCGAAGTGGTGCTGGTCGCACGCAAGTCGCGTACCGCCGTCGAGCGCTGGATCTACACCGACGTGGGCAAGTTCTCCGGCCTGATCGAAACCATGGACGAAGCCATCAAGTTCCCGATCTGGACCGAGAAGAAAGGCGAAGCCGAGGAAGTGGTCATCGCCGGCCCGACCTGCGACAGCGCCGACATCATGTACGAGAACTACAAGTACGGGCTGCCGCTGAACCTGGCCATCGGTGACCGCCTGTACTGGCTGTCGACCGGCGCCTACACCACCAGCTACAGCGCAGTGGAATTCAACGGCTTCCCGCCGCTGAAGGCTTACTACCTGTAATGCACAACGGGGCCGCAAGGCCCCGTTTTCATGTGCGTGCTGTCGGTGCTGGCCTCTTTGCGGGTAAACCGTACAACGGCCTGCGCCCAACCACCGATGCGTGTGTAGGAGCGGGGTTACCCGCGAATACGGTAGCGGCAGCAACGGTGAACGGCGGGTGGAGATTGGCCAGCAGGCCCGGCCCTTTCGCGGGTAAACCCGCTCCTACGACGGCCTG
>NZ_JAUHUI010000079.1:0-6321 GCF_030418155.1 Pseudomonas sp. 2,4-D | reverse complement strand
CCTACAGGGTTATCGATACCTCGTAGGAGCGGGCTTGCCCGCGAAGAGGCCGGTACGGGCGACACAAGATAGGAGTCATTCTCGATACGTTTCATGATCCCGGGCCTTGAACTCAGGGAAAATGCCCCTATCTAAAACAGGCCCCCGCCAAAACGCTGTATCAGCATCGTGGAAATCCACCACTTTCCTCACCATCGTTTCCGGGTAGAATGCTCGTTCGCATGCGGCCTATGGGCTGCACGGGCGACTCATGGGGCCGCCCTCCATCCCTACGTGTGGAAGATCCTGCCGATATGTTTGCGCCTTTGTTAAAAAAACTTTTTGGAAGCAAGAACGAGCGTGAAGTCAAACGCATGCTCAAGACGGTGAGTATCGTCAATGCCTTCGAAGAGAAGATGGTGGCCCTCTCCGACGAGCAACTGCGGGGCAAGACTGCAGAGTTCAAGGAGCGCCTGGCCAAAGGCGAGACACTGGACCAATTGCTGCCCGAAGCCTTCGCCGTGGCCCGCGAGGCCGGCAAGCGCGTAATGGGCATGCGCCATTTCGATGTGCAGCTGATCGGCGGCATGACCCTGCACGAGGGTATGATCGCAGAAATGCGCACCGGTGAAGGCAAGACCTTGGTCGGTACCCTGGCCGTCTACCTCAACGCATTGTCCGGCAAGGGCGTGCATGTGGTCACCGTCAACGACTACCTGGCGCGCCGTGACGCCAACTGGATGCGCCCGCTGTACGAATTCCTCGGTCTGTCGGTCGGTATCGTCTCTGCCTTCCAGCCGCCGGAAGAAAAGCGCGCCGCCTATGCGGCCGACATCACCTACGGCACCAACAACGAATTCGGGTTCGACTACCTGCGCGACAACATGGCGTTCAGCCAGGACGAGAAGTTCCAGCGTGAACTGAACTTCGCCGTGATCGACGAAGTCGACTCCATCCTCATCGACGAAGCGCGTACCCCGCTGATCATTTCCGGTCAGGCCGAGGACAGCTCCAAGCTGTACATCGAGATCAACCGCCTGATCCCGCGCCTCACCCAGCACATCGAAGAGGTCGAAGGCCAGGTCACCCAGGAAGGCCACTTCACCATCGACGAGAAGAGTCGCCAGGTGGAGCTGAACGAAGCCGGTCACCAGTTCATCGAAGAAATGCTGGCCCAGGCGGGCCTGCTGGCCGAAGGCGAGAGCCTGTATTCCGCGCACAATCTGGGGCTGCTGACACACGTCTACGCCGGTCTTCGCGCACACAAGCTGTTCCACCGTAACGTCGAGTACATCGTCCAGGACGGCCAGGTTCTGCTGATCGACGAACACACCGGCCGTACCATGCCGGGCCGTCGCCTGTCCGAGGGCCTGCATCAGGCCATCGAGGCCAAAGAGAACCTGAACATCCAGGCCGAGAGCCAGACCCTGGCTTCGACCACCTTCCAGAACTACTTCCGCCTGTACACCAAGCTGTCCGGCATGACCGGTACCGCCGACACCGAAGCATTCGAGTTCCAGTCGATCTACGGCCTGAACGTGATGGTCATTCCGCCGAACAAGCCACTGGCGCGCAAGGACTACAACGACCTGGTGTACCTGACCGCTGACGAGAAATACGCCGCGATCATCGCCGACATCAAGGAAAGCATGAAGCTGGGCCGTCCGGTGCTGGTAGGTACCGCGACCATTGAAACTTCCGAGCACATGTCCAACCTCCTGAAAAAGGAAGGGATCGACCACAAGGTGCTCAACGCCAAGTATCACGAGAAGGAAGCCGAGATCATCGCGCAAGCAGGCGCGCCCGGTGCACTGACCATCGCCACCAACATGGCTGGCCGTGGTACCGACATCCTGCTGGGCGGTAACTGGGAAGCCGAAGTGGCTGCCCTGGAAAACCCGACAGCCGAGCAGATCGCCCAGATCAAGGCCGACTGGCAGAAGCGTCACCAGCAAGTGATCGAGACGGGTGGCCTGCATGTAATCGCTTCCGAGCGCCACGAATCGCGCCGTATCGACAACCAGCTGCGCGGCCGCTCCGGTCGTCAGGGCGACCCGGGTTCCAGTCGCTTCTACCTGTCGCTGGAAGACAGCCTGATGCGCATCTTCGCCTCTGACCGGGTGAAGAACTTCATGAAGGCACTGGGCATGCAGTCGGGCGAGGCCATCGAGCACCGCATGGTCACCAACGCTATCGAGAAAGCCCAGCGCAAGGTCGAAGGCCGCAACTTCGACATTCGTAAGCAATTGCTCGAATATGACGACGTCGCCAACGAGCAGCGCAAGGTGATCTACCACATGCGCAACAGCCTGCTGGCCGCCGAGAACATTGGCGACACCATCGTCGAATTCCGCAAGGAAGTACTGGACGCTACCATCAGCCAGCACATTCCGCCGCAGTCGCTGCCAGAGCAGTGGGACGTAGCCGGCCTGGAGGCTTCGCTGGCCAGCGATTTCGCCATCAAGTTGCCGATTCAGCAATGGCTCGACGAGGACGATCACCTCTACGAAGAGACCTTGCGCGAGAAGCTGCTGAACGAGATCACCACTGCCTACACCGAGAAGGAAGACCAGGCCGGTCTCGAGGCCCTGCGAACCTTCGAGAAGCAGATTCTGCTGCGCGTACTGGACGACCTGTGGAAAGACCACCTGTCGACCATGGACCACCTGCGTCATGGTATTCACCTGCGTGGTTATGCGCAGAAGAACCCGAAGCAGGAGTACAAGCGCGAGTCGTTCAGCCTGTTCCAGGAGCTGTTGGAGTCGATCAAGCGCGACACCATCCGCGTGCTGTCACACGTACAGGTTCGCCGCGAAGACCCGGCCGAAGAAGAAGCCCGCCTGCGCCGCGAGGCCGAAGAGCTGGCGAGTCGCATGCAGTTCCAGCACGCCGCTGCACCGGGCCTGGGAAGTGAGCAACTGAGCGAGGAGGGTGCCGAAGTAGCGGTAGCCTCGGCGCCAGTACGCAATGACCAGAAGCTGGGCCGCAACGAGCCGTGCTGGTGTGGTTCGGGCAAGAAGTTCAAGCATTGCCACGGTCAGATCGAGTGATCTGAACCTTACGTTGTACAAGCCTGGGGTCGCTTTGCGGCCCTTTCGCGACACAAGGCCGCTTCTACAGGTACCGCGCTCGTCCATGAACGGGCGCGATCCTTGTGGGGGCGGCCTTGTGTCGCGATGGGGTGCGAAGCGGCCCCTTTTTCGACATCATCGTTTTTTCTAGGAGCGCTCTAATGGCTGTTGGTCTTGGTCCTTTGCCCACCCTGCACCCGGTTCCGGGTTTTGAACTCGGTATCGCTTCTGCCGGTATCAAGCGCCCGGGGCGCAAGGATGTGGTGGTCATGCGCTGTGCCGAAGGCTCCAGCGTGGCTGGCGTGTTCACCCTCAACGCCTTCTGCGCAGCGCCGGTGATCCTGTCCAAGCAGCGTGTACAGGGCACCGTGCGCTACCTGCTGACCAACACGGGAAATGCCAACGCCGGCACCGGCGCGCCAGGCCTGGCCGCCGCCGAGCGCACCTGCGCCAAGCTGGCCGAACTGGCTGGCGTACCGGCCGAGTCGGTACTGCCGTTCTCCACCGGCGTGATTGGCGAGCCGCTGCCGGTCGAAAAGATCGAAGGCGCGCTGCAGGCCGCCCTCGACAACCTGTCGGAGAACAACTGGGCTGAGGCCGCTACCGGCATCATGACCACCGACACCCTGCCCAAAGGGGCCAGCCGCCAGTTCCAGCACGATGGCGTGACCGTCACCGTTACCGGTATCAGCAAGGGTGCAGGCATGATCCGCCCGAACATGGCGACCATGCTGGGCTACATCGCCACCGACGCCAAGGTGGCGCCAAAGGTACTCAAGGACCTGATGCTGGACGGCGCCAACAAGTCGTTCAACCGCATCACGATCGATGGTGACACTTCGACCAACGATTGCTGCATGCTGATCGCTACCGGCAAGGCCGACCTGCCGGAAGTGACCGAAGCCAGCGGCGCGCTTTTCGAAGCGCTGAAAAAGGCCGTGTTCGAAGTGTGCATGGAAGTGGCCCAGGCCATTGTCCGTGACGGCGAAGGCGCGACCAAGTTCGTGACCGTGCAGGTCAACGGTGGTGGCAACCACCAGGAGTGCCTGGACGTCGGCTACGCCGTGGCCCACTCGCCGCTGATCAAGACCGCGCTGTTCGCTTCCGACCCGAACTGGGGCCGTATCCTCGCTGCGGTAGGTCGTGCCGGTGTACCGGAACTGGATGTAAGCCTGATCGATGTTTACCTGGACAGCGTTTGCATTGCGAGCAAAGGTGGCCGCAGCCCGAGCTATACCGAAGCGCAGGGTTCGGCAGTGATGGCCCAGGAAGAGATCACCATCCGAATCGAGCTGGGCCGTGGCCAGTGCAGCGAAACCATCTGGACGACCGACCTGTCCCACGAGTACGTGAAGATCAACGCCGAGTACCGTACCTGATCTACTGATCCGAAGGCCTCTTCGCGGGCACGCCCGCTCCCACAGGTGTTGCAATGCCTGCAGGAGCGGTGCGGTCCCTGCAGGAGCGGGCTTGCCCGCGAAAGGCCGCGCAGCGGCCTGCGGGTTTTGCAATACAAACCTGATGGAGCCGAACCATGAGCTATCACCTGATCATCGGCGACAAGCTGTACTCCTCCTGGTCGCTGCGTGGCGCCCTGGCCCTCGAGCTGGCTGGCGTGCCCTACGAAGAAACCCTGATCAAGCTGAACCAGCCTGATACCCGCCAGCGCATCCTCGCTTTCTCCTCCACCGGCAAGGTGCCGCTGCTCAAGAGCGAGCACGGTGTGATCGCTGACTCGCTGGCCATTGCCGAATACCTCAACGAACGCCACCCCGAAGCCCAGCTGTGGCCTGCCGATGTGGCGGCGCGTGCCCAGGCCCGTTCGGCCTGTGCGCAGATGCATAGCGGCTTCTTTGCCCTGCGCGGCGCCATGCCGTTCGACTTGTCGCGCGACCAGGCGCTGGACAGCGTGCCGCTGGACGTACAAATCGACATCGACCGTATCGTTGCGCTGTGGTCCGAATGCCGTCTGGTGGCCAAGGACAGCGGCCCGTTCCTGTTCGGCAAGCCAAGCCTGGCCGATGCCTTCTTTGCCCCGGTAGCCGTGCGCCTGCGCACCTACCGCGTAGAAGTCCCCGCCGAGGCGGCAGCCTACATCGAAACCATTTATCAGTGGCCAGCCTTCCAGGCATGGCAACAGGCAGGCCTGGAGGAGCGTGAAGCGTGAAACGGATTCATGTAGTGGCTGCCGTCATTCGCGGCGCTGATGGCCGTATTCTGATCGCACGCCGTGCCGATACCCAGCACCAGGGCGGCTTGTGGGAGTTCCCCGGTGGCAAGGTGGAAGAAGGCGAAAGCGTCGAAGTGGCGCTTGCCCGCGAGTTGCGCGAGGAGCTGGGCATTGAGGTAAGCCATTCGCGTGCGCTGATCAAGGTCAGCCATGACTACTCGGACAAGCAGGTGCTGCTGGACGTGCGCGAGGTCGAAGCGTTCACTGGCGAACCGCATGGTGCCGAAGGCCAGCCGCTGGAGTGGGTTGCCCCGCGCGATTTGCCGCAGTACGAATTCCCCGAGGCCAACAAGCCGATCGTCGCCGCTGCGCGCCTGCCGGACCAGTACCTGATCACCCCGGACGGCCTGGAAGTGCCGCAAATGCTCAAGGGCATCCAGAAGGCGGTGGCCAATGGTATTCGCCTGATCCAGTTACGTGCCCCGGACATGTACGACCCCAAGTACCGCGACGTGGCGGTGGATGCGGTCGGGCTGTGTGCGGGCAAGGCGCAGCTGATGCTTAAAGGGCCACTGGAATGGCTGGGTGATTTCCCGGCGGCCGGTTGGCACCTGACGGCCGCGCAGCTGCGCAAGTACGCCGCCAGGGGCCGGCCGTTCCCCAAGGAGCGCTGGTTGGCGGCATCCTGCCACAGTGCCGAAGAGCTGGCGCTGGCTGAGCAGATGGGGGTGGACTTTGTCACCTTGTCGCCAGTGCAGGCTACCCAGACTCACCCTGAGGCGGTGCCGTTGGGATGGGATGAGGCGCAGCGGTTGATTGCCGGGTTCAACAAGCCGGTTTACCTGCTGGGTGGGGTAGGGCCGGGTGAGCGCGAGCATGCTTGGGAAGCCGGGGCACAGGGCGTAGCCGGGATCCGGGCTTTCTGGCCCGAGGTTTGAGTCCCCTGTAACAGGGGCCGCTGCGGGGCCCATTCGCGGGGCCCGCTCCTACAGGAAACTCACAAGCTTCAAGCCTGCTCGAAACCTGGACTGCCCCCAAGAAGTTGGACACCAATCCAACCCTTGGGGGATCTATGGGTAAGTACACCGAGCAATTCAAGCT
>NZ_JAUHUI010000078.1:0-6739 GCF_030418155.1 Pseudomonas sp. 2,4-D | reverse complement strand
ACTCAATGGCCTGAGCCCTGTGGAATACAGGGCTCGGGCTGTAGCTTAGAACTGTCCAACTTTTGGGGGGCAGTCCAACCTGTGGGAGCGGGCAAGCCCGCGAATGGGCTGCAAAGCAGCCCCAGAAGTATCAGCCTTTCGGTTTCTCTGCGGGCTGCCACAAAACCTCAGCCACCCCCTGGCGCCGCCCGATGATCCGCGCCGCCACGAACAATAGATCGGAAAGCCGGTTGATATACGCCAAACCAACGCCTTCCAGCGGCTCCATGGCATTCAACTGCTGGCACCGGCGCTCTGCACTGCGCGCCAGACTGCGGCACACATGCGCCTGCGCCACCAGCGCCGAACCACTGGGCAGAATGAAGTTCTTCAGTGGCCCCAGCTCTTCGTTCCACACATCGATGGCCGCCTCCAGGCGTTCCACTTCCGCCAGGTTCAACGCCTGGTAACTGGGCATCGCCAGCTCGCCACCCAGGTCGAACAAGCGGTGCTGACACGGCGCCAATACTGCGGTCACTTCATTCAGCCCGTGCTCGGCGAGCCCCGCCAGCAGCAACCCCAACTGGCTGTTCAGGCTGTCCACCTCGCCAATCGCTTCGATCCGCGGGTGGTCCTTGGGCACCCGGCGGCCGTCGCCCAGGCCGGTTTCGCCTTTGTCGCCGGTGCGGGTATAAATCTTCGAAAGGCGGTAGCCCATGTCATTGCTCCGTTCTGGCCGGCACCGCCGCTGCCGGCTGGGTGAGGGGCAGGCGTAGGGTAAAGCAGGTGCCTTGGCCTGGCGTGGATTGCACTTCCATCTGCCCCTTGTGGTTGTTGGTGATGATGAAGTAGGAGACCGACAGGCCCAGGCCGGTACCCTGGCCGATTTCCTTGGTGGTGAAGAACGGCTCGAAGGTGCGCTTGCGCACCGCCTCGGGCATGCCGACGCCGTTGTCTTCGACCTGGATTTCGGCCCATGGCGGGCTTAGCCGGGTGCGCAGTGTGATGCGTCCGGGCTCGCTGGGTTGCGGGCGTTGGTGGATGGCCTGGGCTGCATTCTTCAGCAAGTTGAGCAGTACTTGTTCCAGCTCGTTGGCGGTGCATGGCACCGGCCCCAGGTCGGGGTCGAACTGGCGCACGATGGCTTGCCCCTTGAAGTCGAAGCCGATGGCCAGATCGAAGTCATTGCCGGCAATTTCAAGCGCCTGATCGATCAGTGCCGGCAGCTCGCATGGCACCAGCTGGCGGTTGCTGCGGCGGCTGAAGCTGAGCATGTGGGTGACGATCTTCGCCGCCCGGGCGCCGGCCTGCTGAATGCCGTCGAGCAGTTGCGGCACCTCGCGGCTGTCCAGGTAGCGGTTGATCGTGGCCAGGTCGATGCCCAGCTCTTCGGCCTGTTCCTGGTTGCGCGGCAGGTCGGACGACAGGCGTCGGCGAATGTTCTGCACGTTGTGCAGGATAGCGCCCAGCGGGTTGTTGATTTCGTGCGCCATGCCGGCAGCCAGCCCCCCGACCGAGAGCATTTTTTCTGACTGCACCATCATCTCTTCCAATGACAGACGCTGGGTGATGTCGTCGATACGAATGACCACGCCGCGCCCGCCGCCGCCCGTCAGTGGGTAGAAGGTCAGGGCGTAGTGGCGTAGGTCGTCGCCCTTGGGCCAGGTTACCCGCTCGATCTTCGCCACTCGATGTTTTTCCACGGTTTCCTTCAGTTGCGGGAGGAACGGCTTCAGCGGCTCGAACGCAATGAACACCGGCTGGTTAAGTGCCTCGTCCAGTGGCGTGCCGGAAAGCACCGTGGCTTCGTGGTTCCATTGGGTCACGTAAAGCTGTTCGTCGAGGGCGATCAGTGCCGAGGGCATCGAGTCGATGATGCTGTTGAGGTAGTTCTGAAAACCGGTGAGCTTTTTCTCGATCTTGCTGCGTACCTGTACTTCCAGTTCCAGCTTGCGGTTGGTGTGGCGGGTTTCTTCGGCAAGGCCCTGAGCCTGGTCGTAGGCACTCTGGAACTCGTCGCGGGCGCTCTTGAGCTGCTGCTCGCGGGCCTCGATGCGCGACAGCATGGTGTTGAAGGCCTCGGCCAGGCTGCCGATTTCATCATCGTTGCCGCGTTGGGCGCGCAAGGCGTAGCTCTCTTCGCGGGTAACCTGGCGGCTGAGTTCCTCAAGCTGGTTGATCGGTTGGGTGATCAGGCGTTTGATCTGCCGGGCGATGACGATCCATAGCAGGACACTGAACACCAGGATGCCCAGGCTGGCGCTGAGTGTGCCGGTGTAGAAGGCCGTGGGCAGTTCGCTGCTGGCTACCAGCAGCAAGTGTGCCGGTGGGTTGGCATCGCGGGGGATGCGGATCAACTGAGTGCTGCGAAACTCCATCAGGCGCCAGCCGTCGATGTTGCGAAAACGTTTGGGCAGGGCCAGCGGCTCGCCATGCTGCAACTGCGCCAGCATTCGGCCATCGCCACCGTAGACCGCGGCGGCGCGCAGCGGTGTGTAACTGTCCAGTTCCTTGAGCAGGGCACGGGCGGTTTCCGGGGTGTCGCCGGCGCGGGCTGCAAGCTGAGGATTGGCCACCAGCCGGCCGATGGTCTGCATGGCCTGGGGCGCCATGCTTTCCTGGGTGATCCAGTAGGCGGCGCTGATGAAGGTGAGGTTGGCCATCAGCAAGATGGTCACCAGCAATACCAGCAGGGCCGCCAGCAGCTTCTGCCCGACCGGGAGGTTTTCCAGGCGTTGGCGCAAGGTCATGGGCAAGGCAATGTCCGTATCCGGTTGAAGGGCCGCGTCAGTCGCAGGGCAAACCACGCGCGCGCAGGTTTTCGACCAAGCGCTGCAGCAGGTGTTCCAGCTGCGGCAAGTGCAGGCCATGACGGCCCGCAGCGCGGCAAGCATGGCCGAGCAGGTAGTGCAACTCGGTGCGTCGTCCTGCATGCACGTCCTGGTACATGGAAGAGTAGTTGGCTGCGGTGGCGAGGATTACCCGCTGCACTTCTTCCTCCAGCCCCTCGGCTGCTTGCGGCTGGCCGCAACGGCGCAGCAGTCGGGCCAGTTCGACGCACAGGGCTTGCACTTCACCCAGGTGCCCCAGCAGCCCGCCATTCTGGCAATCGTGAAGCACGGTCAGCGGGTTGATGGCGCAATTGAGCGCCAACTTGCGCCACAGGCGGGTCAGTATGTCTACTGTCCATTCTGCGGGGATACCGGCCTCGTGCAGGTCATCGAACCAGGCGGGGATCATGGGGTTACGTGGGTCGCCCAGCCAGTTGAAGCCATGGCCGGCAAAACGCACCTGCCAGTCCCCCTCGCGGAAGGCGCCTTCGGTGCTGGAGGCGAAGATGCAGCGAGCGTGCGGCACCAGGTCTGCGACTTCATCCTGGCTGCCAAGGCCATTCTGCAACAGCAGCACTTCGGCGCTCTCGGCCAGCCGTGGCGCTAGACCGGCAATCGCCGGGGCAGCGTCATAGGCCTTGCAGGCCACCAGCAGCCGGTGGATCGGGCCTTGCGCTTGCGCCGTTTCGGCAGGTATGGCGTAGTGCCGGGTTTGCTCCTGTTCGACCAGGGTCAGGCCACCGGCCTGCTGATAAGCCTGTAGCCGTTGCCCGTCACGCAGGATCAGGCGCACGGCCTTGCCTGCGCGTGCCAGGCGGCAGGCCCACAGACTGCCAAGGCTACCGGCGCCGAGAATATGCCAGGTGCTGCTCATATGCGTTTCGCAACCCGTTATAATGAGCCCGCATTTTAACCTTCAAACCCAGCGCGCTCCATCTTCAGCCTGAGCGCGCTTTTATTTTGGGAGAACAACCATGCCTTCGTTCGACGTGGTATCGGAACTGGACAAGCACGAAGTGCAGAACGCGGTCGACAACGCCATCAAGGAACTGGACCGCCGCTACGACCTCAAGGGCAAAGGCACCTTCGAGTTCAAGGACAAAGAGCAGACCGTGATGCTCACCGCCGAGGAAGAGTTCCAGCTCGAGGCGATGCTGGAGATCCTGCGCCTGGCACTGGTCAAGCGCAAGATCGACGTGAAGTGCCTGGAAACCAAGGACCCCTACGCCTCCGGCAAGGAAAAGAAACAGGAAGCCAAGTTCCGCGAAGGCATCGACAAGGACCTGGCAAAAAAGATCGTAGCCACCATCAAGGATGGCAAGCTGAAAGTACAGGCCGCCATCCAGGGTGAGCAGGTACGGGTAACCGGCAAGAAACGTGACGATCTGCAGGAAGCCATTGCCCTGCTGCGCACCAAGGAATTCGACATGCCGCTGCAGTTCAACAACTTCCGCGACTGATGCGGGGGTGGCCCGGAACCCCGATGGCCAAATGATGTCCATGGGGGCCGTGGTTGCGTAATAACACGCGCGGCCTGTTCTACCGTGTACTTGCCGCTCGGCATCAGGAGATGAATATGGATTTGAACGCTGAGGTCGACCAGCTCGTCCGCCAATCCCAAACGTGGATCCCTTTGATCATGGAATACGGCAGCCGTGTGCTGCTGGCACTGCTGACCTTGGCGGTCGGCTGGTGGATCATCAACAAGGTCAGCGCCCGCCTCGGCAAGCTGGTTGGCCTGCGCAACGCCGACCTGGCGCTGCAGGGCTTCATCAGCACCCTGGCGAACATCGTGCTGAAGGTGCTGCTGTTGGTCAGCGTGGCCTCGATGATCGGCATCGAGACCACCTCGTTCGTCGCCGCCATCGGTGCCGCAGGCCTGGCCATCGGCCTTGCCTTGCAGGGCAGCCTGGCGAACTTCGCCGGTGGTGTGCTGATCCTGATGTTCCGCCCGTTCCGTATCGGTGACTGGATCGAGGCGCAGGGCGTTGCCGGCACCGTCGACAGTATCCAGATCTTCCACACCGTGCTGCGCACCGGTGACAACAAGACGGTCATCATGCCCAATGGCAGCCTGTCCAACGGCATCATTACCAACACCAACCGCCAGCCGACGCGCAAGGTGGTGTTCGATGTGGGCGTTGACTACGAGGCCGACCTGCAGAAGGCCCGCAATGTGTTGCTGGAGCTGGCAAAGGACCCGCGTGTTCTGCAAGACCCGGCACCGCAGGCGGTCGTGTCGACGCTGGGCGACAGCTCGATCACCGTATCGCTGCGCTTGTGGACCAAGACCTCCGATTACTGGGATGTGATGTTCATGCTCAACGAGTATGCGCGTGACCGGTTGAAAGCCGAAGGGATCGACATTCCGTTTCCGCAGCGGGTTATTCGCGTGGTGCAGGAGACTGCAACGCAGTAATACCGCGTTCAAGCCGGGGCCGCTTTGCGCCCCTTCGCGGGCAAGCCCGCCCCTACGAGGACATGCGTGTTTGTAGGAGCGGGCTTGCCCGCGAAGGGGCGCAAAGCGGCCCCAGCTTTTTCCGACCCTGATTACACTTGTTCACAGCAATTTCCAGCCATTTCTGGCATATAGCGTGACCCCGCCCGCCACACCCGATACGCCATCATGAAACCACTGCTGTATATCACCCCTCTGCGTGCCTTGCTGTTCGGCCTGACCCTGGCCCTGTTCGAACTGCTGACCTACCTGGCCAGCGACGCGGTCATGCCGGCCATGCCGGTCGTGGTCAGCGACCTCGACGCCAGCCCCGAATACATACCCCATGCCCTCAACCTGTACCTGCTGGGGGGCGTGGTACTGCAATGGCTGATCGGCCCGTTGGCCGACCGTTATGGACGGCGCCCGCTGCTGCTGGTCGGCTGCGCATTCTTTGGCCTGGCCTGCCTGGCTACCTTCTGGGTCCAGGACATCGGCCTGTTCAACCTGTTGCGCCTGTTGCAGGGCATTGGCCTGGGCTTCGTGGTCACCGTCAGCTACCCAGCCCTGAACGAGGCTTTCAGCGAGGCTGATGCCGTACGCATGATGGCCCTGCTGGCCAACATCGCCTTGCTGTCGCCCCTGCTCGGGCCGCTGGTGGGCACCTTGCTGCTGCAATGGCTGGACTGGCGCTGGCTGTTCGTGGCGTTCGCCATCGGCGCGGTGCTGGCCTGGCTGCTGCTGTACCGCCTGATGCCGGAAACCCTGGGCGTGGAGCGCCGTGACGGCTCGCGGCTGGCGTTCACGCCGATTCACCTGCTGCCACTGTTGGCGGGCTATGGCCAGTTGCTGGGCAACCGCCGCTTCGTTGCAGGCAGCGCCGCCCTTGGGTTGGTCGGCTTACCGCTGATTGGCTGGATTGGCCTGTCGCCGGTGCTGCTGATTCACGATGAGGGGTTGAGTACCCTGGAGTATGCCTTGTGGCAGTTGCCGGTCTTTGGCGGGCTGATCCTCGGTAACCTGATCATCAACCGTATTGCCGATCGCTACCCGCTGCCAGCCCTGGTGCGTGGCGCGCTCTGGCCATACCTGGCTGGCCTGTGCCTGATGGTGCTGGCGACTTGGCGCTGGCCCAGCGTGACCAGTGTGGTGGCCGGCATGTCGCTGTACGCGCTTGGGTTGGGCGTGGCCAATGCGGTGCTGTACCGCATGACGCTGTTCTCCAGTGAGCAGAGCAAGGGGCTGGTTTCGGCCATGCTGGGGATGATCACCATTGCCTTGCTGGGGCTCGGTGGAGCGCTGCTGGCGATGATTGGCGCCGGCGCCAGCTTGCTGCATTTTGCCCTGGCAGCGGGGGTGGCGGGGGCGTTGGCGCTGTGGCCGCTGTGGTTTGTGGTGGGTGGGCGGCCTGGGGAAGGGGCTGTTGCTTGATAAGCGGTATTGCCTGTGCCGGCCTCTTCGCGGGTAAACCCGCTCCTACAAGACAACGCGG
>NZ_JAUHUI010000077.1:0-6986 GCF_030418155.1 Pseudomonas sp. 2,4-D | reverse complement strand
GCAACGGTGAACGGCGGGTGGAGATTGGCCAGCAGGCCCGGCCCTTTCGCGGGTAAACCCGCTCCTACGACGGCCTGTACCCAACCGCCGATGCGTGTGTAGGAGCGGGTTTACCCGCGAATACGGTGGCGGCGGCAACGTTGAACGGCCAGTGGAAATTGGCCAGCACAGTCAACCTCACTCACCACGCCGTTCGATCTCCTCGGCATAGCGCCCGGCAAAGGTCATGAGCACCGGCCCCGCCTCCTGCAAGGTCACCAGTGCAGCGCGCAGGAAGTTCATGTTGCCCTCGATCCGCGCCCGCTCCAGCCAAGGCGCGGCCTCAGCCACCTGGCCGCGTTCGACCAGCACCAGCGCCAGGCTGAACATCCCACGAAAATCCCCCGCCTCGGCCGACCGCCGATACCAACGCACCGCCCGCGCCGGGCTGGGCGCCGTGGCAATGCCCTGCTCCAGGTAACGCCCATACAGGTTCATCGATTTGGCATGCCCCAGCTGCGCAGCCTTCTCGTAGCACATCAGTGCCTGCGCCTGATTGGCCGGCACCCCACGCCCGGTCGCCAGAAGGTTGCCCAGGTTATACAGGCCCCAGTCCAACCCGGAGTCGGCCGCACGGGCGTAATGAACGGCAGCCTGCGCCAAGCTCACCTCGCCGCCCCAGCCATGCTCCAGGCAACGCCCGAGCATGTTGTGCGCCATGGCACTGCCACTCTGTGCAGCGATACCGAACCAACGCCGGGCAACGGTGGCATCCTGCTGGATGCCACGCCCATCCAGCAGGATCTGCCCCAGCAGCAACTGCGCCTCGACCACGCCCTGCCCCGCTGCCGCCAGAATCGCCTGGGCGGCCTTGCCGGGGGTTTCCTCGAGCATGGCCTGCAAGCCGGCCACATCCACCACTTCCTCACGTCGCAGCAGGTAGGACACGGCTCAGACCTCAGCCCAGCGGCGCAGCAAGTTATGGTAGGTGCCCGTCAGCTGCAACAGCGAAGGATGGTCCGGCACATCGGCGGTCAGTTGCTGGATTGCATTGTCCATCTCGAACAGCAGCGCCCGCTGGCTGTCATCGCGCACCAGGCTCTGGGTCCAGAAGAATGCGGCATAGCGTTGGCCACGGGTCACCGGGTTGACCTTGTGCAGGCTTGTGCCGGGGTACAGCACCATGTCACCGGCGGCCAGCTTGATCTGCTGCACGCCATAGGTGTCCTGGATCACCAGCTCACCGCCGTCGTAGCTTTCCGGGTCGCTGAGGAACAGCGTGGAAGACAGGTCGGTACGCACCCGCTCCGGGCTGCCCTTGGGCTGGCGCAGGGCATTGTCGATGTGGAAACCAAAGTTGCCGCCATCGCGGTAGCAGTTGATCAGCGGCGGGAACACCTTGTGCGGCAAGGCTGCCGACATGAAGCGCGGGGTCTTCCACAGGCGGTCGATCAGCGCAGTGCCGATTTCCTTGGCCAGTGCATGGCCTTCCGGCAGCTGCAGGTTGTGCTTGGCCTTGGCCGACTGATAACCCGCCGTAATCTTGCCATCGGCCCAGTCGGCCCCCTCCAGCGCCTCGCGGATACGGGCCAGTTCATCAGCGTCGAACAGGCCTGGAATGTGAAGCAGCATGGCAACAGCACCGTTAGGAAATGTAAAGGCTCAATGATATTGATTCCCTTTTACGCTACACAAGCCCCATTCGCCGCTTAAGACGTTTCAGCGGCATGAAACCGTAAAGACAAATTGTAAAGATTGTAAATTCTTCACGAATGGTAACGACTCTCAATTGTTAGTCAAAATTGCTTACATTAAGATCCACCGCCTCAATACCTTGGGGAAGGTTCTTTGCAATGCGCCAGTACGTACCATCTGCTGTGAGTTCGCCACGCCTGATCGTGTCTGCCATCGGTGTCGCCCTGAGTGCCTCGTCGGTATATGCCGCCGATCCGGCCGCCAACAGCGCCATCACCCTCGATGCCACCAGCGTCAACGGCAAGGCTGAACAAGCCAGCACCGATTACAAGGTGGAGAAGGCCGCCTCGCAGAAGTACACCGCGCCGCTGGTAGACACCCCGCGCTCGGTAACCGTTATCCCGCAGCAAGTGATCAAGGACACCAACGCCCTGACCCTGCAGGATGCCCTGCGCACCGTGCCCGGCATTACTTTCGGCGCTGGCGAAGGCGGCAACCCGCAAGGTGACCGCCCGTTCATCCGCGGCTTCGACGCCCAGGGCGATACCTACCTGGACGGCGTACGTGACACTGGCGCCCAAACCCGCGAAATCTTCGCCATCGAATCTGTTGAAGTGGCCAAGGGGCCGAACTCGGCCATCGGTGGCCGCGGCGCGGCCGGCGGTACCATCAACCTGGTAAGCAAGCGCGCGCATCTGGGCAACTCGCTGGACGGCGCCTGGACCTGGGGCAGCGACCAGACCCAGCGCTACACCTTCGATGGCAACTACCAGTTCAGCGATACCGTTGCCGGTCGCCTGAACCTGATGACCCACGAAAGCAACGTCGCCGGCCGCGACAAGGTCAACTACGACCGCTGGGGCATCGCCCCGTCGCTGGCCTTTGGCCTGGGCACGCCGACCCGCGTCAACCTTGACTACTACCACCTGGAAAGCGACGACCTGCCGGATTCGGGCATCCCTTACACCATCCCGACCAACGGCAGCGCCGGGCGCACCTCGGCACACCCGAGCAAGCCGAATGATGGCGGCGACAGTGACAACTTCTATGGCCTGACCGGCCGCGACTTCCGCAAGACCCGAGTGGATATCGCAACCTTCGCCGTCGAGCACGACCTGACCGACTCGCTGACCATCAAGAACACCCTGCGTCACGGCAACAGCATGCAGGACTACATCCTGACCCAGCCCGACGACAGCAAGGGCAACGTCAACAACGGCAGTGTCTGGCGCCGCGCCAACACCCGTGTCGGCAACACCGCCACTACCACCAACCAGACCGATCTGTTCGGCGAGTTCTACGTTGGCGGGATGAAAAACAGCTTCTCGACCGGTATCGAACTGAGCCGTGAAGAGAGCGAGCGCTCAAGCTACACCGTCGATACCGACACCGTGCCAGGCGGGTCTGCCAACAGCAACTGCACCCCAGGCATGATCGGCGCCACCAGTGGCTATAACTGCACTTCGCTGAGCAACCCGAACCCGGATGATCCGTGGAACGGTGCCATCTCGCGCAACTATGCCGGCACCACCACCAACAGCAAGACCCGTGCAATCTACGTGTTCGACACCCTGGAGCTTACCCCGGAGTGGCTGGTCAACATGGGCCTGCGCTACGACCACTTTGACACCGACTACAAGACCTACAACGCCGCCGGCACCACCACCGCCAAAGGCAAAGATGTCAGCGAGTTCGTCACCGGCCAGCTGGGCCTGGTGTGGAAGCCGGCCGAAAACGGCAGCATCTACGTCTCCTATGCCACCTCCGCAACGCCACCAGGCGCCATGCTCGGCGAAGGTACCGAAGGCAACCCGCTGGGTGGCACCCCGGACCGTAACGGCAACCTGCTGGCCAGCGACATGGAGCCGGAAGAAACCACCAACTACGAAATCGGCACCAAATGGGACCTGCTCGACCAGCGCCTGTCGCTGACCGCTGCGCTGTTCCGCACCGAGAAGGAAAACGCCCGCGTCCAGGTGGACACCACTACCTACGAGAACGTCGGCGAAACCCGCGTGCAGGGTATCGAGCTGTCCGCCAGTGGCAAGCTCACCGACAAGTGGCAGGTGTTTGCCGGCTACACCTACATGCAGGCTCGCCAGATCGACGGCGGCCCGCTGGGCAAGGCCAACGACGGCAATCAGCTGCCGAACACGCCGAACAACAGCGCCAGCCTGTGGACCACCTACTCGATCACGCCAAAGCTGACCGTGGGCGGTGGTGCGTTCTACGTGGATGACGTGTACGGCAGCGTGGCCAACACCACCATGGTCGACAGCTACGTACGCTACGACGCCATGGCCGCCTACAAGCTGACCAAGAACGTCGACCTGCAACTGAACGTGCAGAACCTGACCAACGAGGTGTACTACGACAAGGCCTTCTCTACCCACTTCGCCAACCAGGCGGCCGGGCGGACGGCGCTGTTGACCACCAGCGTGCACTTCTGATGTCTGGGTTGGGTTGATCTTTTGGAGGGCTGCGCCTGTGTCGGCCCTTTCGCGGCCAAAGCCGCTCCTGCGTTGCCGGTACAGGAGCGGCTTTAGCCGCGAAGAGGCCTGCACAGACAACACGAAAAGCAGCCCACCCGGCCCCGTTCATTCCCGTGAGCGGGGCTTTTGCGTATCAAGGCATAATGCACGCCGCGCTGGTCGCGGCAGCAACTCAAGGTGAGAAACGTGGTGAAGAAGACGCTGTTCCAATTGCACTGGTTCTTTGGCATCACCGCTGGCCTGGTGCTGGCCTTGATGGGCATTACCGGGGCGCTGTACTCGTTCCAGGAAGAACTGCTGCGCGCATTCAATGCCGATGTACTCAAGGTAGAAGTACGCGCCGAAGGCGTGCTACCGCCGGCCGAGCTGGTTAAGCGGGTCGAAGCCCAGCAACAGGACAAGGTGTCGATGCTGTGGGTCGACGTGCGCGAAGGCAACACTGCACGGATCTTCTTCATGCCCGCGCCGGGCGAACGCCGTGGCGAGCTGCGCTATGCCGACCCGTACACCGGCGAACTCAAGGGCGAAGCGGCCGGGCAAGGCTTCTTCAACCTCATGCTCAAGCTGCACCGTTTCCTCGCCATGGGCGATACTGGCCGGCAAATCACCGGGGCCTGCACCCTGATGCTGGTGTTCTTCTGCCTGTCCGGCCTTTACCTGCGCTGGCCGCGTAAAGCGCTGGACTGGCGCACCTGGCTGACCTTCGACTGGGCCAAGAAAGGCCGCGCCTTCAACTGGGACCTGCACGCCGTTGCCGGCACCTGGTGCCTGCTTTTCTATCTTCTGTTCGCCCTGACCGGGCTGTTCTGGTCCTATGAGTGGTACCGTGAAGGCCTGAACAGGCTGCTGGCCGACGCGCCGGCTGCGGGCCAGCAGCAAAAACGTGGTGAAGGCCGTGGCCGGCACGGGCCGCAAAAAGTCGACAAGAATGCGCCGCCGCTGGTGGTGGACTACGACGCCATCTGGGCCAACCTCAAGGACGCCGCAGGCCCGGGCCTGTCCACCTACAACCTGCGCCTGCCGCCAGCTGGCGGTCAGCCGGCCAACCTGTTCTACCTGCTCGACAACGCCGCGCACCCACGTGCCTTCAATACCCTGATCCTTGACCCGGCCACCGGCCAGGTTAAAAAGCACGAGCGCTACACCGACAAGTCATTCAAGGCGCAGCTGCTGCAGAGCGTTTACGCCTTGCACGTCGGCGAATACTTCGGCTTGCCGGGGCGCATCATCGTCACCATCGCCAGCCTCACCATGCCGTTGTTCTTCGTCACCGGCTGGCTGCTGTACCTCGACCGCCGCCGCAAGAAACGTCAGGTGCGCGCAGCCCGTGGCAACGTCGCCAACAGCGGCAATGGCGACGGCTGGCTGATCGGCTTTGCCAGCCAGAGTGGCTTTGCCGAACAGTTGGCCTGGCAGAGCGCCGAGCAGTTGCAGGCAGCTGGCCAGCCCGTTCAGGTTCGCGCCCTTGCCGAGCTGGGTGAAAACGACCTGCGCCAAGCACATCGCGCGCTCTTCGTGGTGAGTACCTTCGGCGACGGCGAAGCGCCCGACAGCGCTCGCGCCTTCGAGCGCAAGGTACTCGGCCAGCCTTGGGCACTCAACAACCTCAACTATGCCCTGCTCGCCCTCGGTGATCGTCAGTACCCGCACTTCTGCGGTTTCGCTCGTCGCCTACAGGCGTGGCTGGGAGAGCGCGGTGCCAGCAGTGCATTCAGCCCGGTGGAAGTGGACAACGCCGACCAGGCCGCCCTGCAGCAATGGCAGCAGGAGCTGGCGCAACTGACCGGTGTCCAGCCGGTGGCCGCCTGGCAGCCGCCAACCTTTGCCAACTGGTCGCTGGTGCGCCGCGAACTGCTCAATCCCGGCAGCCAAGGCCAACCGGTTTACCTGCTTGGCCTGCAGGCTGCAGAACCTGCGAGCTGGGAAGCCGGCGATCTGGTAGAGGTACTGCCGCTGAATGGGCAGCCACGGATCGACGCGTTCCTCAAGGGCATGGCACTGGACGCCAGCAGCCAGGTGCAGGTCAATGGCTTGAGCGAAACCCTTGCCCAGGCACTCGCTGGCCGCCAACTGCCGACGCGACGCGACCACCTGATCGGCTTGCAGCCACAAGCGCTGGTCGATGCACTGGTGCCAATCGGTAGCCGCGAGTACTCCATCGCCTCGATCGCCAGCGATGGTGTGCTGGAGCTGATCGTGCGCCAGGAACGCCACCCCGACGGCAGCCTTGGCTTGGGCTCTGGCTGGCTGACGGAATACCTGCCAATGAATGGCACCTTGAGCCTGCGCCTGCGGCGTAACAGTGGCTTCCATCTGCCTGAGGCTGCTGCGCCGATGATCCTGATCGGCAACGGCACTGGCCTGGCGGGTCTTCGCAGCCTGTTGCGCGCGCGGGTCAATGCCGGTGAGCAGCGCAACTGGCTGCTGTTCGGCGAGCGTAACCGGGCGCATGACTTGCTGTGTGGCGATGAGCTGCAAGCTTGGCTGGACAACGGCGACCTGGCACGGCTGGACCTGGCGTTCTCACGCGATCAGGCCGAGAAGGTGTATGTGCAGGACGTGATGCTGGAGCAGGCCGAGGACTTCAAACGCTGGGTGGCCGACGGGGCTTGCGTGTATGTCTGCGGCAGCCTGCAAGGCATGGCAGCGGGGGTGGATGCGGCGCTCAACGGCATGCTGGGTGAAGCTGCTGTACAGCAGTTGATCGAGGATGGGCGGTATCGGCGGGATGTGTATTGACCGGTGTGTAGGAGCGGGTTTACCCGCGAATACGGTGGCGGCGGCAACGGTGAACGGCGGGTGGAAATTGGCCAGCAGGGC
>NZ_JAUHUI010000076.1:0-7574 GCF_030418155.1 Pseudomonas sp. 2,4-D | reverse complement strand
GAACGAGTCGAGTCCACCAGGCGGCGGTCGTCGGCCTGGTCGCCAACGTTCAGCGGCAAGGCACCGAACACACTGCCGGCGGAAACCCGCTGCAGGCCGTTGACGCGGATGTCGGCGATCCTGAACGGTGAGGCCTGGGCCAGGGTGGCTTTCAGCAACAGGATGGAGAGCAACAGGCGCGGGTAGTTCATCGGGGTTTCCAGACAAGCGGATTCGGAGGGCAGCAAGCGCGGGCGACCCGCAAGCAGCGGGCGATGAGGATACGGGCGGGCTGTGTACGGCGCGGTTAGCCGAGGGTAAAGATGTGTAAAGTCCGACCGGGCGGCAGTGACAGTGCCGGCTTGCAGGGCGATCATTGCCCCCCCTGCAATTGCGATATCTGGCCCTGATGATTCCTGTGCTGCTGGTCGACGACGACCGCGAACTGACTGAAATGCTCTCTTTGTACCTGGCGCGCGAAGGCTTCCAAGCGACGGCCGCGGGCACTGGTGAGGAAGGCGAGCCCCTGGCGTTGTCCGGCCATTTTCAGGTAGTGGTGCTGGACGTGATGCTGCCAGGCATCTCTGGTATCGAGGTGCTGCGCCGCGTGCGTGCACGTAGCCAGGTGCCGGTGCTGCTGCTGACGGCACGCGGTGACAACATCGACCGCATTGCCGGCCTGGAGCTGGGGGCCGATGACTATGTGCCCAAGCCCAGCTCTCCCGGTGAGCTGGTGGCACGCCTGCGGGCAATACTGCGTCGGGTTCAGCCGCAGCTGATGGGAGAGGCCATTACGCCTGAGCACGTGCGTTCCGGGGCATTGAAAATGTGGCCTGGCCGTCGTGAGGCGCACTGGTGCGACGCCACACTGGAGCTGACCGGCTCGGAGTTCAGCCTCCTTGAGGCGCTGGCCCGCCAGGCTGGTCAACTGATCAGCAAGCAGGACTTGTCACTCAACGCCTTGGGCAGGCCACTAACCCGCTATGACCGGCGCATTGATGTGCATGTCAGCAGCATCCGGCACAAGCTTGGCCCGCGTGCCGACGGCAGCAGCTGGATCCAGAGCGTGCGTGGCATGGGTTACATGCTGATCGTCGAATGATGCGCCGACGTCTGTTCTGGAAACTGTTTCTGGCGTTCTGGCTGGCCAATTGCCTGACCTTTCTGGTGGGGGCGGGCGCTTTCATGCTCAATGACTGGCGTGGCGATACCCCGGCACTGCGTTCGTTGCTGGCCACCGAAATGCAGATGTTGCAGCGCTACGGCGAGCAGGCAGGCCGACAGCTGCTTGATGTATCGCCGCAGCCGCCGGATGTGCAGGTGGGCCTTTACGACAGCCAGGGTCGGTTGCTGGCCGGCCGGGCGGTGCCGGAGGCGCGTTTCGAGCAAGCCTTGAGCGACCGCCAAGGTCGCGCGCTGGTGCTGCGTGCCTCGGTGGCCACGGTGCTTGGTGAGCCTGCGCGCCCTCGCGGCGTGGGCCCTCTTTTTACCGGCACGCTGATGAGTGCGCTGTTTGCCTTTCTGTGCAGCCTGTACCTGACCCGCCCACTGGCCTGGTTGCGTGAGGCGATGGCCCACGTGGCTCAGGGCCGGTTCGATGTGCGCGTCAAACCCCGGCTGGGCAAGCGCCACGACGAGATCGTCGAGCTGGCCGAGGACTGCGACCGCATGGCTGGCCAACTCAAGGCGTTGGTGCAGGCCCAGCAGAACCTGCTGCACGATATTTCCCACGAACTGCGCTCACCGCTTACCCGCATGCACGCAGCTATTGGCCTGATGCGCCAGCAACCCGACCGGCCCGACATGCTGGAGCGGGTCGAGCGCGAGTCGCGGCGCATGGACGACCTGATCGAGCAACTGCTGACCCTGGCCCGTGCCCAGTCCCGTCAAGACAACAATGACTTCGCCAGCGTGGATGTTGTCGAACTGCTGGCGCAGATCGTCGAGGATGCCCGTTTCGAGGCAGGCATGAAGCAGTGCCAAGTGTCCTTGCTGGCTCAGGGCGCGTTTCTCATGCATGGCCATGAAGAACTCCTGTACCGGGCCTTCGAGAACGTCATCCGCAATGCCGTGCGCTACACCAAGACCGGCACGGCGGTATTGGTGAAGGCCGCACCGGCACCAGGGGGGCAATGGTTGCAGGTGTGCGTCAGCGACCATGGCCCAGGCGTCGACCCGGCGCGCCTGCAGCGTATCTTCGAACCGTTCGACCGTGGCACCGACAGCAGCGACGGCTTTGGCCTGGGGCTGGCGATCGCCCAGCGTTCCATCGCCTTGCACGGTGGCAGCATCACCGCGCTGGCCGCCGCCACAGGGGGCTTGCGGGTGCGCATCGAACTGCCGCAAGCCATTGCTACTTGAAGCCGGTAACTGCGTGGGGAACGTAAGGGGCCTGCAAGCGCGCCACCTCATCCTCGCTCAGCTGCAGTGACAGTGCGCCCAGGGCATCGTCCAGGTGGGCGGGCTTCGAGGCGCCGACGATAGGGGCGCTAACGCCGGCCCTACCCAGCACCCAGGCCAGCGCAACCTGGGCCATCGGCACCCCCCGTTCGCTGGCGATCTGCTCGACCACATCGATTACCCGGCCGTCCTCCACCTCGGTCTTTTCATAGAACGACTGCCCGGACACATCGGTGCGCGTGCGTTGGGTTTGCTGCCCATGCGGCCGGGTCAGGCGGCCGCGCGCCATCGGGCTCCAGGGCATCAGGCCGACGCCTTGATCCAGGCACAGCGGGATCATCTCTCGCTCTTCTTCGCGGTAGATCAGGTTGAGGTAGTTCTGCATCGACACGAAGCGGCTCCAGCCATGGTTGGCGGCTACCTGCTGCGCCTTGGCGAACTGCCAGGCATACATCGACGATGCACCGATGTAGCGCGCCTTGCCGGCCTTGATCACATCATGCAGAGCTTCCATGGTTTCCTCGATGGGGGTGTGGTAGTCCCAGCGGTGGATCTGGTAAAGGTCGACGTAGTCTGTGCCCAGGCGGCTGAGGCTGGCGTCGATGTTGGCCATGATCGCCTTGCGTGACAAGCCTTGCTCATTGGGCCGGCTGGCGCCCTCCCACATGTTGGCAGGGAAGAACACCTTGGTGGCGATCACGGTCTCTTCGCGGCGGGTAAACTCCTTCAGGAGTTTGCCGAGGATGATTTCCGAAGTGCCGGCGGAATAGCTGTTGGCAGTGTCGAAGAAGTTGATGCCTTGCTCGACGGCATGGCGAATGATCGGCCGGCTGGCGTCTTCGCCCAAGGTCCAGGGGTGAGTGCCGGCGTCGGGTTCACCGAAGGTCATGCAGCCCAGGCACAGCCTTGAAATGTCCAGCCCAGTGCTACCCAGCTTTACGTACTGCATCGTCGTTTCCTTCAAGGGCGTGAGTGATGGAGTTAGCCTAACGCTGGCAGGGTTGGGCGAAAATTCCGTATTGATGCATGTGCCATCTGCAAGAATTCACAAGCGTAGCAGCGGCCGCACCTGTTGCTGAAGGAAGTCGGTAACCGCCTTGATCCGCGGTGTGGCGCGCACGTCCTCATGCACGGCCAGCCAGATTTCGATGCTCATTGTCTGTTGGGCGCTGCCTGCCTCTTTCAGACCGTGTTCCTGTGCCATGAACGCGGGCAGGCAGGCGATGCCGATGCCGCCGGCACAGGCTTGGGCCTGGATGCGCAGGTCATTGCTGTGCAATGCGAACGGCTGCTGGCCGGCCTGGAGGTTGAGCCATTGCTGTTGTGGGGAACGGGCCTGAGACTCGTCGTAGCCGATGTAGCGCCTGACCGTTGCGCTGGCCAGGTAACCGGGCGAGGCATACAGCCGGTAATCCAGGTGTCCCAGCAGGCTGACCACCAGAGTTGGCTCTGTCGGCCTGGCCAGGGCGATGCTGATGTCAGCTTCGCGGCGGACCAAGGACGCCTTGGATTTGCTGCCTACCAGCTTCAGGCGCAGCTGTGGGTAGCGCTGGTACAGCTCGCCCAGGCGCCGGGCGACGATGCTGCCCAGCAGCGCCGGTGGTGACGAGAGCACCACTTCGCCTTCCACTGCCTGTTGGCCGGCGCTGGCGAAATGCTCCAGGGCAAAAGAGGACATGGCCATCTGCTCGGCGAGTTCCGCAACACGTTGGCCTTCGTGGGTGAGGGCATAAGCGCGGGGACGTCGGTCGACCAGCTTGAGCTTGAGCGAAGCTTCGAGCGAGGCGATGCGCCGGGCCACGGTGGCGTGGTCGACACCCAGGGTCTTGGCAGCGGCCGACAGCGAGCCGGCCGAGCTGAAGGCGGAGAAATGGCGCAGGTCTTCCCAATCGAACATGAATGACTCGGCAGTGGCGGGTGCATGAAGGGGTAGGGTAACCCTTTATGACCATGCCGGCTTCAATGCCCGCCTTTCATCCGCCGCGCCACCAGGTAAATGCCCAAACCAACCAGCGCAGTCGCGGCGCCAATGTACCCGGTGCTGGTCCAGCCCATGCCTGCAGTGATCGCCATGCCTCCCAGCCATGGCCCCAGGGCATTGGCCAGGTTGAACGCCGCATGGTTCGACGCAGCTGCCAGGCTAGGTGCCTCATGGGCAATGTCCATGAGGCGAATCTGTAGCGGTGCCGCCAGGGCGATCATGGTGCCCACCAGGCCGATGCCCAGCAGCAGGCTCCACAGCGCCTGGGCGGCGAAGGTAAAGAACAGCAGCACGGCGACCGACCACATCAGTACCAAGCCCACGACGCGGAACTGCAGGCGGTCGAACAGCTTGCCGCCAGCGATGTTGCCGACGATACCGCCCACGCCGAACGCCGCCAGACCGAACGGAATCCACTGTGGCGACACCTGGGTCACTTGCAGCATGGTCGGTGCCAGGTAGCTGAACACGCAGAACATGCCGGCAAAACCGATCGAAGCGATGGCCAGCGCCATCCATACCTGTGGGAGGGCAAAGGCCTGGAGCTCCTTGCGCGGGTCGCTGCGTGTTTCGTCGTGGCGCTGGGGCACGAAACGCCAGACCAGGGCGATGGTGCACAGGGCGATCGCGCCGACCAGCACGAATGCCGAACGCCAGCCGAAGTACTGGCCCAGGAAGGTGGCAACCGGGTTGCCGAGCAACATGGCCAAGGTCAGGCCCATCATCACCCGGGCAACGGCCCCCGCGCGCTGATCCTTGGCCACCATGCTCGAGGCCACCACTGCGGCAATGCCGAAGTAGGCGCCGTGGGGCAGGCCGCTGATGAAACGAAATGCGACCAGGCCACCGAATGAGGGGGCAAAGGCAGTGGCCAGGTTGCCCACGGCATACAGCAGCATCAACAGCAGCAGCATGTGCTTGCGCAGCAGTTTGGCACCGAGAATGGCCAGTGTCGGGGCGCCAACCATTACCCCCAGCGCATACGCGCTGATGGCATGGCCCACCTGTGGTTCGCTCAACTGCAAATTGCTGGCAATGTCGGGCATCAGGCCCATGATGGCGAATTCGCCGGTGCCGATGGCAAAGCTGCCCAGTGCCATGGCGGCTTCCATCTTGGCGACGGTGTTTTTACTGGGTAGCGGGGGGCGTTCCTGGACTGACATCTGTATCCCTATTGAAACATGCTGAAACGTTCAAGGCGGGATAATAGTCAATCGATGGCTGCAACGTCGAGGATGCTGCCCCGGCTTCCTCGCCTGTCAGCCCGTTTCCTGCTCAGTGCGGGCGCTCTTGCTACGCCCTGGCGGAAGTGGCTGGATCCTGTGGCAGCGGGTATGCCTGCTCTTTTAGACTGCGGGCGGTGACGCGCCAACGCTCGGCAAACGGTGTACACGCGCCACACACTCGGTTCACAAGGACAACTGCAATGTCAGATACCCCGCGCAACCCGCTGCTTATCGATGGGGCCGTCGGCCAGATCGAGCTGTTGATCGACTACCCCGACGGACCACCCAAAGGGTTGGTGCTGGTCAGCCATCCGCAACCGCTGCTGGGCGGTAGCCCACGGCATATCGTGCCGCTGACCCTGGCACGGCAGCTACGTGCAGCCGGCTGGCAAGTGGTACGGCCGAGCTTTCGTGGGGTGGGGCAGACCCAAGGCGCGCACGACCAGGGCATCGGTGAAGCCGAGGACTGCATCACGGTCATCCGTCACTTCAACCAGCAACAGCCCGAGCTGCCGGTAGCCCTGGTCGGGTTTTCCTTTGGGGCCTACGTGTTCGCCCGGGTTGCCTGTGCGCTGGAAGGGCAGTTGCAGGCAGTCGCATTGATGGGGCTGCCGGTGGGGGATGTACCGGGAGGGCGCTATTACGAGCCATTGCCGCTGCCTGGGGATTGCCTGTTACTGCAGGGTGAACAGGATGAAATGGCACCGCTGGCCAACCTGCTGCAATGGGCTGGCCCTGAACAACGGGCAGTGTCGGTATACGCCGGTGCCAATCACTTTTTCAAAGGCTGCCTGGGGCGTGCCGCGGAGCAGGTGATTGCTCATCTCGCCCAGAAGACTGGCCCTCACCGCTCCAGGTAATGCGTCTGTGCAGCAAAGTCGATGAACCGCTTGCTGGCCAGCGACAGGTATTCCCCCGAGCGCCAGCACAAGCGGAAACTCATCTGTTGTGCTGGCCGGAACGGCACTCCGACGATGCCTGGCGTGCGTTGCTGCACCGAGCGCAGCAGGGTCGCCACCCCCATGTTGTCCAGCGCGGCCTGCACTACCAGCGAGACGAAGTTGCTCTGTAGCGCCACTTGGTAAGTGATGCCATGTTCGGCGAAGAACGCATCCAGAAGATGGCGTTGAACGAAGGTGCGATCGAACACCACCATGTCGGTATTGCGCAGGTCTTCGGCGGTGAGGTAGGCCTTGCCGGCATAGGGGTGATCAGGGTGCATGCACGCCAGCATCTCGTCGCTGCCCAGCAGGATCGACTCCTTGTCGGGCGGTACACGACGGGACTCCAGCAGCGCCAGGTCGATTTCCCGTTGCTCCAGGCGATGACCAATGTCTTCGGCACTGCCTTCGAACACGGTCATGGCAATGCCCGGGTACGACTTGCGGAAGGCGTTCATCAACCCGGGGACGTAGTGCAGGCCGAACATCGGCGGGATACCCAGGCGCACTTCACCGCGCTTGAGGTCGGCCATGTCGCGCAGCTCTTGCCGGGCAACGTCCATTTCGCGCAGGGCTGAGGCAATGCGCGGCAAGAACTGCTCGCCTTCTGCCGTGAGGATCACTTTGCGCGTGGTGCGGTTGAACAGGGTTACCCCCAGTTCTTCTTCCAGCCGGGTAACGGCCATGCTCAGCGCGGGCTGGGCGATGTGCAGGTGCTGCGCGGCCTTGGTGAAGCTGCCTTGGCGGACGATTTCGACACAGCAGCGCAATGCCTTGAGGTTCATTGAGGGGTGCTACCTTTCATGCGAGATGCATTCATAACGAACTGTGATGCTAAGCATCATAACAATATATTTATTATTATTAACCAGAGGGCCTACGATGCGCGCCACTGAGACATCCTGCAACATCTCAGTCACGCAGCTTAATAAATCTGCAATCCCACAAAGATTTTGAGGTAGTACCCCAAATGGCCAAGGCCGCCGATGTCGTTGTGCAATGCCTGGAAAACGAAGGTGTCGAGTATGTATTCGGCATTCCCGGTGA
>NZ_JAUHUI010000075.1:0-7846 GCF_030418155.1 Pseudomonas sp. 2,4-D | reverse complement strand
AGATCGAGCGCCGCCCGCGCGGCGCTTCGCGGGTAAACCCGCTCCTACGTTTGTTTCGGGCCAGTCCATCCTGTGCCAGGAGCGCGCGATCGCCTTGTTCGTACGACGCGATATCGAGCCATGCGCCAGGGCGTTCGCGCGCAAATCCCACAGGCATAATTGGCCCGAAACAAACGTAGGAGCGGGTTTACCCGCGAAGCGCCGCGCGAGCGGCGCTCGATCTCACAGGCGCCACACCACTTGCGGCAAACACCCAGCGGCCTTGACGCAACCCCAAGCCGAATGTTTCTTACATCCTGCAACGCTCTATCCCACAGCCCACACGCCATCCTCTGCCATACTCCGCCGTACACAGTTTGAAATAGTCCCCCGATTGAATCGGCGCGGCAGGCCCCTTATATACCCCGCAGTAAGCGACAACTCATCCGTCAGGAGAACGTAACAACCATGATGCGCATTCTGTTGTTTGTAGCCACCAACCTCGCGGTGGTGCTGGTTGCAAGCATTACCCTGAGCCTGTTCGGTTTCAACGGGTTCATGGCCGCCAACGGGGTCGATCTGAACCTCAGCAGCCTGCTGGTGTTCTGCGCCGTGTTCGGCTTTGCCGGCTCCCTCGTCTCGCTGTTCATCTCCAAGTGGATGGCGAAGATGACCACCGGCACCCAGATCATCAGCCAGCCGCGCACCCGCCACGAGCAATGGCTGCTGCAAACGGTCGAAGAGCTGTCCCGCGAAGCGGGCATCAAAATGCCTGAGGTGGGTATCTTCCCGGCTTACGAGGCCAACGCCTTCGCCACCGGCTGGAACCGCAACGACGCGCTGGTCGCGGTGTCCCAGGGCCTGCTGGAGCGCTTCTCGCCCGATGAAGTGCGCGCGGTACTGGCCCACGAAATCGGCCACGTTGCCAACGGCGACATGGTCACCCTGGCGCTGGTGCAGGGCGTGGTGAACACCTTCGTGATGTTCTTTGCACGCATCATCGGCAACTTTGTCGACAAGGTCATCTTCAAGAACGAAGAGGGCCAAGGCATTGCCTACTATGTGGCGACCATCGTTGCCGAGCTGATCCTTGGCATCCTGGCCAGCATGATCGTGATGTGGTTCTCGCGCCGCCGCGAATTCCGCGCCGACGAAGCCGGTGCGCAGCTGGCCGGTACCGCGGCAATGATCGGCGCCCTGCAGCGCCTGCGCGTGGAACAAGGCCTGCCAGTGCACATGCCGGACACCATGAAGGCCTTCGGCATCAATGGCGGCCTCAAGCACGGCCTGGCTGGGTTGCTGATGAGCCACCCACCGCTGGAAGACCGCATCGAGGCCCTGCGCCAGCGCGGCTGATCCACCTGATAAAAACAAAGGGCGACTTCGGTCGCCCTTTTTTATTCACCCGGCCTCACGCAGTTTCTGAGGGAGCGGGCGCGCCCGCGAACACCGGCAAAGCCGGTGCCATCTACCGCTTCGCCTGTTTCGCGGGCACGCCCGCTCCCACATGGGCCGGCGCAGCCTGCCCTATCTGCTTACCGGCTGAGCCGGTACACCCGCTCCAACAAACTCGACGCCCCGGCCTGCACAAACTTCGGGCTCTCCTCAATCACCTCCACAGCCTCCAGTTGCTCCACCTGCCACCCCGCAAACCCCTGCCTCAGCTCTTCATCCCTGACCGAAAACGGCGGCCCGGCCAACAATGACTGGTCATACTCCAGCGTCACCACCAACCCACGGCAATTCGCCGGCAGCAAACCCGACAACAGCTGCATATACCGCGCACGCATCTGCACCGGCAGCGCAATCACCGCCGCCCGGTCATACAGCCCCACGCAGTCAGCCACATCCTCTGCCCGCAAGGCAAAGAAGTCGCCACACCACAGCTGCACATCTCCACTGCGCCAAACCTCAAATGCGCCCTGCTGCCGCACTTCGGCCTCAAGCCCGTGCTCACGGAAAAAATCCTCCACCGCCCGCCGCGACAGCTCCACACCCAATACGCGATGGCCCTGCCCTGCCAACCAGGCCAAGTCCAGGCTCTTGCCACACAACGGCACCAGCACACGGCTGCCGGGCGCCAACTGCAACTGTGGCCAATACGTCTGCAGATAGGGGTTCACCTGCGCCTGGTGAAAGCCGATCTGGTTGTCGGCCCACCGTTGCTGCCAGAACGCTGGTTCCATGATCACTCCCGATTTTTTGATGATTTGTCGGTAAAACTTGGTTTGGATTTCGATCTGTACTTAATCGAAGATGGTTGCATCTTAACCTTCAGGACCCCGCCATGCTGCCCAGCCTGTTCATTTCCCATGGTTCCCCCATGCTTGCCCTGCAACCCGGCGCCAGCGGGCCGGCACTGTCCGGGTTGGCCAACGCGCTGCCTCGGCCGAAAGCGATCGTGGTGGTGTCGGCACACTGGGAAAGCCGCGAGCTGCTGGTCACCGGCAGCGCACAGCCCGAAACCTGGCATGACTTCCACGGCTTCCCACCGGCCCTGTATGCGGTGCAGTACCCGGCGCCGGGCGAGCCCGGGCTTGCTGGCCAGGTCAGTGAGCGGTTGAAGGCTGCGGGGTTACCCGCGCGGCTGGACATGCAACGCCCATTCGACCATGGCGCCTGGGTGCCGCTGTCGCTGATGTACCCGGATGCGAGCATTCCCGTGGTGCAGGTTTCCCTGCCCAGCCACATGGGGCCGGCGCTGCAGCTGAAGGTGGGCCAGGCACTGGCGGGGTTGCGTGCCGAGGATGTACTGCTGATAGGTTCGGGCAGCATTACCCACAACCTGGGTGAGCTGGACTGGCATGCAGGGCCGGATGTGATCGAGCCGTGGGCGCTGGCGTTCAGGGATTGGGTGGTAGACCGGCTGGAGGAGGATGACCAGGCGGCGTTGCTGGATTACCGGCAGCAGGCGCCGTTTGCGGTGCGCAACCATCCCAGTGATGAGCATTTGCTGCCGCTGTTCTTTGCCCTCGGGGCCGGGAGCAAGTTCGGCGTGGTGCATCAGGGGTTTACCCTGGGCGCGCTGGGGATGGACATCTATCGGTTCGACTGAAGGGCCTCTTCGCGGGCAAGCCCGCTCCTACAGGTACTGAAATCTGTGGGGTACCTGTAGGAGCGGGCTTGCCCGCGAAAGGGCCGGTACAGGTAAAAAAAATCCCCGACCTAAGCCGGGGATTTTTTCGTTACGCCAGGATCAATCCTCGCGGTAGCGACGCAGCTTCAGCTGCTTGCCAGCCACGCGGGTGTCCTTGAGCTTGGACAGCAGCTTCTCAAGGCCGTCTTCCGGCAGCTCGACCAAGCTGAAGCTGTCGCGCACCTGGATGCGGCCGATAGCGTCACGCGCCAGGCCACCTTCGTTGAGGATCGCACCCAGCAGGTTCTTGGCAGCGATACCATCACGGGCACCCAGGGCGGTACGGCAACGCACGCGGCCTTCGGCCAACGGCAGCGGTGCACGGCGCTCACGGTCACCACGATCAGGACGCTCGCCACGCTCACCGCGCTCGGTACGCTCACCACGCGGGGCGAAGCTCGGCACCAGCGGCTGCTCACGCTCTACCGCCGCCAGGTCCAGCGCCTGGCCATTGGTGGCCTTGCGCAGCAGGGCCGAAGCCAGGGCGCGCGCGCTGCAACCGAGGTCGGTGGTCAGGCGGTCGAACAGCTCGCCATGGGTGGCTTCTGCTTCGGCTACCAGCGGCGCCAGGCTCGAGGTCAGCTTCTTGATGCGGGCATCCAGCACGGCCTGGGCATTCGGCAGGCGCGCTTCGGCAACCTTCTGCCCGGTAACACGCTCGATCACCTGCAGCATGCGGCGCTCACGCGGGGTAACCAGCAACAGTGCACGGCCATCGCGACCGGCACGGCCAGTACGGCCGATACGGTGTACGTAGGACTCCGGGTCGTACGGCATGTCAACGTTGAATACGTGAGTGATGCGCGGTACGTCCAGGCCACGGGCAGCGACGTCGGTGGCGACGACGATGTCCAGGCGGCCATCCTTGAGCGAGTCGATCACGCGCTCACGCTGGTTCTGGGCGATATCGCCGTTCAGTGCAGCAGCCTTGTAGCCTTTGGCTTCCAGCGCGGCGGCCAGGTCCAGGGTGGCTTGCTTGGTACGCACGAAGGCGATCAGCGCGTCGAACTCTTCCACTTCCAGCAGACGCAGCACAGCCGGGATCTTCTGGTCCGCGTGGACCATCAGGTGGGCCTGCTCGATCGCGGTAACGGTCTGGGTCTTGGTCTGGATCTTGACGTGTTTGGGTTCACGCAGGTGACGCTCGGCGATCGAACGGATCGACGACGGCAGGGTTGCGGAGAACAGTACGGTCTGACGGGTAGCCGGGATTGCGTCGAAGATCACTTCGAGGTCGTCCATGAAGCCCAGCTTCAGCATCTCGTCGGCTTCGTCCAGTACCAGGTACTGTACGGTCGACAAGACTTTTTCGTCACGACGCAGGTGGTCGCACAGACGGCCCGGGGTGGCCACGACGATTTGCGCGCCGTTGCGGATCGCACGCAGCTGTGGGCCCATCGGGGCACCACCGTAGACGGCGACAACGTTCACGCCCGGCATCTGCTTGGCGTAGGTTTCGAAAGCGGTAGCAACTTGCAGCGCCAACTCACGGGTTGGCGCCAGGATCAGGGCTTGCGGTTCGCGCTTGCTCACATCGATCTTGTTCAGGATCGGCAGGGCGAAGGCAGCGGTTTTGCCGGTGCCAGTCTGCGCCTGGCCGATCATGTCGTGACCGGCGAGGATGATCGGGATCGATTGTTGCTGAATGGCGGACGGCTCTTCGTAGCCGGTAGCCACAACGGCAGCAACAATGTTCGGGTTAAGATCGAGAGCGGCGAAGCCGCCGGTTTCCTGGGTCATGGGTCTGCCTCTAGGTGCATCCGCAAAGACCCATGCTCCAAAGCTGCACATGCCTTGAAAGACCGTCAGGTCACCCAGGCAGCTTTGGCGGCGGGGATTTGCGAAAACGATTGAAAAAGAAAACTTGGGAAGGTCCGCCTAGCGGACGCGCAGCCGAAGCTGGACTCGGAGGATTTGCACCACCTGATTTTGAGGTCCGCTAAAAGACCGGCGCGTACTATACCTGAAATAGTCGCGTACGTGAGGAAAATTTTCATGGAGGCAGGGCCAGTATCGGGCCATCGCGCGCAACAGGCTGAATCGATAATCCCTTTAAGCCTTACGCGCTCGGTGTCGGAGCGGTTGAGCCTTTCAGGTAGCCGGCCGAATCTCGCGGATCAGCCCCTCGAGGCTGTACCCCAAACGCGGCGCCAGCGCCTCGGCCCGGGCTCTCAAACCGTCCAGGTCCAGCGACTGCTCCAGGTCTGCCGGCACCAGCAGAATCACATTGCCCTCCTTCACAGGCAGTTCCCAGTAATGCCGGTGGTACAACCCGCGCAGCAATGCCGCGCCCAGCGGCCTGCCATCATCAGTGGCCCATTGGTTGATCACCAGCCAGCCGCCCGGGTTCAGGTGCTGCTGGCAGTTCTCCAGAAAGTTCCACGCCAGGTGCCCGACCCCAGGACCATGGTCGGTGTACAAGTCAACGAACAGCAGGTCGGCCTTCTCTGCCGTGGGCAGCAGCTCCAGCGCATCGCCGATGCGCACATACAGCCGCGGGTCGTCGTCCAGGCCCAGGTAATCCATGGCCAGGCGCGGCACATCCGGGCGCAGCTCGATGGCCTCGATGTCTTCCAGCGGCAGGAACTTCATGCAGGCCTGGGTCAGCGTGCCGGCGCCCAGGCCCAGAAACAGCGCACTCTCCGGCAGTTCGTGACACAGCGCCCCCACCAGCATGGCGCGGGTGTAGTCGTACTCCAGCCAGCTGGGGTCGGCCGTGAACACGCAGCTTTGCTCGATCGCATCGCCGAATTCCAGAAACCGGTAGTCGTCTACTTCGTACACGCTGATGACGCCAAAAGCATCTTCTACCCGTGCCAGCAGCCGCTCTTGCCGTTCCGCCGTCATGTCCACCACCCACCTGCGCAAAAACGCGCATTGTCCGCCAACACCCTTGATGCAACAAGCGCAGCGCCAACTGTTACCATGGCCCATAGCCTACAACCGACAAGACCGAGCCCAAGATGAACCAACCGTGGAGCCCCGACAGCTGGCGCGCCCTGCCGATCCAGCAGCAACCGACCTACCCCGATGCCGCGCACCTGCTGAAGGTTGAACAGACCCTGGCCAGCTACCCGCCGCTGGTGTTCGCGGGTGAGGCGCGCGAGCTGCGCCGGCAGTTCGCCGAGGTCACCGAAGGCCGTGCCTTTCTGCTTCAGGGCGGCGATTGCGCCGAGAGCTTCGCCGAGTTCTCGGCTGCAAAAATCCGCGACACCTTCAAGGTGTTGCTGCAAATGGCCATTGTCATGACCTTTGCCGCCGGCTGCCCGGTGGTGAAAGTGGGGCGTATGGCCGGGCAGTTCGCCAAACCGCGCTCATCTGGCGATGAAACCATCGGCGACGTCACCCTCCCCGCCTACCGTGGCGACATTGTCAACGGCATCGGTTTCGACGCCAAAAGCCGCATTCCGGACCCGGAACGCCTGCTGCAGGCCTACCACCAGGCCACCGCCAGCCTCAACTTGCTGCGCGCGTTCGCCCAAGGCGGGTTTGCCGACCTGCACCAGGTGCACAAGTGGAACCTGGACTTCATTGCCAACTCGGCGCTGGCCGACAAGTACCACCAGTTGGCCAATCGCATCGATGAAACCCTGGCGTTCATGCGTGCCTGTGGCCTGGACAGTGCGCCGCAACTGCGCGAAACCAGCTTCTTCACGGCCCACGAAGCGCTGCTGCTGAACTATGAAGAAGCCTTCGTGCGCCAGGACAGCCTGACTGGCGACTACTACGACTGCTCGGCGCACATGCTGTGGATCGGCGACCGCACCCGCCAGCTCGATGGCGCTCATGTGGAGTTCCTGCGTGGCGTGCACAACCCGATCGGGGTCAAGGTTGGCCCGAGCATGAACCCCGAAGAGCTGATCCGCCTGATCGACACGCTCAACCCGGCCAACGACCCGGGGCGTCTGAACCTGATCGTGCGCATGGGCGCGGGCAAGGTTGGCGACCACTTGCCGGGGCTGATCCGCACTGTCGAGCGCGAGGGGCGCAAGGTGCTGTGGAGTTCCGACCCGATGCACGGCAACACCATCAAGGCCAGCAGCGGTTACAAGACCCGCGATTTTGCGCAGATTCTGGATGAGGTGAAGCAGTTCTTCCAAGTACACCAGGCCGAGGGCAGCCATGCCGGCGGTATCCATATCGAGATGACTGGGCAGAACGTCACCGAATGCATCGGCGGTGCCCGGCCGATCACCGAGGATGCGTTGTCTGACCGGTATCACACCCATTGTGATCCGCGGATGAATGCCGATCAGTCGCTGGAGTTGGCATTCCTGATTGCCGAAACCCTCAAGCAGGTGCGGCGCTGAGCGCTTTTCGCTTTTGATCTTGCTTCTAAGCGCGCGGTAGTTCAGGCGACGCAGATTGCGACTTCAGGAGGCCGAGCGCAGGCCTTGCGGAGGGAGATGACGGGCATGGATGCCCGTCAAGCGCTGAGGCCCCATGGATGGGGCCTGCAGCGCGTGCTCCCGGGAGCAAGGCCGGAGCGAGGGGACCCCGGAGCGCAGCGTAGGGGCCGGATGATGGGAGCCGACGGTTTTTGGTCCCTTTTTGCCACGACAAAAAGGGACCCGCCGTAAGGGCGGAAAGGTGAGTCGGCGTCGCCATCGCAAACGGACTGTACGCCCGATCAGAACCGGCGCTAAAGCTTTGGGCTTTTGGGTTGTGCGCTTTCACATCAAGTAGACATTCATTCACGATGCAGGCGCCTATTCACCTTTCCGCCCTTCC
>NZ_JAUHUI010000007.1:0-163069 GCF_030418155.1 Pseudomonas sp. 2,4-D | reverse complement strand
CCCTCCCCCCTCCCAATGGCCTAGACTGCATTATTGCGTCAGTTCGCCCAAGGCCCTTGCATGTCCGACCCCCGCTATCAAATCGACGTCAGCGTCGTGACCCGCTACCTGAAAGAACAATCCGACCCCGAAAACAGTCGCTTCGCTTTCGCCTACACCATTACCGTGCAGAACAACGGCTCGCTCAGTGCCAAGTTGCTGTCGCGCCACTGGCTGATCACCAACGGTGACGGCGAGGTTGAGGAAGTACGCGGCGCCGGCGTGGTCGGCCAGCAACCCAACATCGACCCTGGCCAGAGCCACACTTACAGCAGTGGTGCCGTCATCAGCACCCGCGTTGGCACCATGCAGGGCAGCTACCAGATGTTCGCCGAAGACGGTAAGCGCTTCGACGCAGAGATTGCCCCCTTCCGGCTGGCAGTGCCCGGAGCGCTGCACTGATGGCCACCTACGCCGTCGGTGACCTGCAGGGCTGCCTGCAGCCACTCAAATGCCTGCTCGATCGCGTCAGTTTCAACCCCGCCGTCGACCGCCTGTGGCTGGTCGGCGACCTGGTCAACCGCGGCCCCGAGTCACTGGAAACCCTGCGCTTCCTGTACTCGATCCGTCATTCACTGGTCTGCGTGCTGGGCAACCATGACCTGCACCTGCTGGCCGCCTGGCACAACGTCGAGCGCCTCAAGAAAAGCGACACACTGCGCGAGATCATCGAAGCGCCGGACGCCGACCAGCTGTTCGACTGGCTGCGCCAGCAAAAGCTGCTGCATTACGACGAGCCCCGCGGCATCGCCTTGGTTCACGCCGGCATACCGCCACAATGGACCCTTGGCAAAGCCCTGGAGCTCGCTGCCGAGGTCGAGGAAGTGCTGCGTGACGACACCCGCCTGCAGCTGTACCTCGACGGCATGTATGGCAACGAGCCGAACAAGTGGAGCAAGAACCTCGCCGGCGTCGAACGCCTGCGGGTCATCACCAACTACTTCACCCGCATGCGCTTCTGCACGGCCGATGGCAAACTCGACCTCAAGAGCAAGGAAGGCCTGGGTAGCGCGCCCAAAGGCTACAAAGCCTGGTACGCGCACAAGGACCGCCGCTCACGCCACGTGAAGATCATCTTTGGCCATTGGGCCGCTCTGCAGGGTGAGGTCACCGAGCCCGACGTCATCGCCCTGGACACTGGCTGCGTATGGGGCGGCGCCATGACCCTGTACAACGTCGACAGCGGCCAATACCACCGCTGCGACTGCGCCGACGACGGCACCCTGCGCCAGCCGGCACAACCCACTACACTCAACGACCACACCTGAAGGAAGTAGTACCCATGAGCGAATTCAAGCGCATCCCTCCTGAGCAGGCCTTGGAGCTTCGCAAGAAAGAAGGTGCGGTCGTCGTCGACATTCGCGACCCGCAGGCCTTTGCCGCCGGCCACATCACCGGCGCCCGGCACCTGGATAACCACTCGGTCGCTGATTTCATCCGCAACGCCGACCTCGACGCGCCAACCCTGGTGGTCTGCTATCACGGCAATTCCAGCCAAAGTGCTGCCGCCTACCTGGTAGGCCAGGGTTTCTCCGACGTGTACAGCGTGGACGGCGGCTTCGAACTGTGGCGCGCGACCTACCCGGCCGAGACCGCCCAGGGCAACGCTGAATAATTTTTTATTTTCCCCTGCAGCCCGTGCCCCGCGCGGGCTTGCGGCTTATCTGACGAACGGTCGTTCGTAACTTCTGCCTTTCTCGCCCCTTTACCTTGCAGATAACCAACTACGCTTAAGCTCAGGCCATCCAAAAAGGGGAGAGCCGGTACACCGGCGTGCGGGTCATCGGTAGCGTTACAGGGTGTTCTGGGGGGTATACAGCAATCGGCCAACCCGGTTGCATGCCAGCATCAGCTGACTGATCCGGCGTCGTCTCCACGTATCGAGCGAGGTGACGTCATGAGTATTTTTAGCCACTTCCAACAACGTTTCGAGTCTACGCGCCAGGAAGAACTCTCGCTGCAGGAGTACCTCGAGCTGTGCAAAGAGGATCGCAGTGCCTACGCATCGGCGGCCGAACGGCTGTTGCTGGCCATCGGTGAGCCAGAGCTGATCGACACCTCTACCAACTCCAGGCTGTCGCGCATCTTTTCCAACAAGGTTATCCGCCGCTATCCGGCCTTTGCCGACTTCCATGGCATGGAAGAGTGCATCGACCAGATAGTGTCGTACTTCCGCCACGCCGCCCAAGGCCTGGAAGAGAAGAAACAGATCCTCTATCTGCTGGGCCCGGTAGGCGGCGGCAAGTCCTCGCTGGCGGAAAAACTCAAGCAGCTGATGGAAAAGGTGCCCTTCTACGCGATCAAGGGCTCGCCGGTATTCGAGTCACCTCTGGGCTTGTTTAATGCCACCGAAGATGGGGCCATTCTCGAGGAAGAGTTCGGCATCCCACGGCGCTACCTCAACACCATCATGTCGCCTTGGGCCACCAAGCGCCTGCAGGAGTTTGGCGGTGACATCTCCAAGTTCAAGGTGGTGAAGCTGTACCCGTCGATTCTTAACCAGATCGCCATTGCCAAGACCGAACCCGGCGATGAAAACAACCAGGACATCTCGGCCCTGGTCGGCAAGGTCGATATCCGCAAACTTGAGGAATACCCACAGAACGACGCCGATGCCTATAGCTACTCGGGCGCGCTGTGCCGGGCCAACCAGGGCCTGATGGAATTCGTCGAAATGTTCAAGGCGCCGATCAAGGTCCTGCACCCCTTGCTCACCGCCACCCAGGAAGGCAACTACAACAGTACCGAAGGCCTTGGTGCGATCCCCTATACCGGTATTCTGCTGGCGCACTCCAACGAATCGGAGTGGCACACCTTCCGTAACAACAAGAACAACGAAGCGTTCATCGACAGGATCTATATCGTCAAGGTGCCGTACTGCCTGCGGGTCAGCGATGAAATCAAGATCTACGACAAACTGCTGGTCAACAGCTCGCTGTCCAAGGCCCACTGTGCGCCAGATACGCTCAAGATGCTGGCTCAGTTCACTGTGCTTTCGCGCCTGAAAGAGCCCGAGAACTCCAATATCTATTCCAAGATGCGCGTTTACGACGGGGAAAACCTCAAGGACACCGATCCCAAGGCCAAGTCGATTCAGGAATACCGGGACTCTGCGGGTGTCGACGAAGGCATGAACGGACTGTCGACTCGCTTCGCCTTCAAGATCCTGTCCAAGGTGTTCAACTTCGATCCACACGAAATTGCCGCCAACCCGGTGCACCTGCTGTATGTCCTCGAACAGCAGATCGAACAGGAACAATTCCCGGCTGAAGTGCGCGAACGCTATCTGCGCTACCTGAAGGAATACCTGGCACCGCGCTACATCGAGTTTATCGGCAAGGAAATCCAGACCGCCTACCTGGAGTCCTACAGCGAATACGGCCAGAACATCTTCGACCGCTACGTGCTGTATGCAGACTTCTGGATTCAGGATCAGGAATACCGCGACCCGGAAACTGGCGAAATTCTCAACCGAATTGCGCTCAACGAGGAATTGGAAAAGATCGAGAAACCGGCTGGCATCAGCAACCCGAAAGACTTCCGCAACGAGATCGTCAACTTCGTACTGCGCGCACGCGCCAACAACAATGGCAAGAATCCAAGCTGGCTGAGTTATGAAAAGCTGCGGGTCGTGATCGAGAAGAAAATGTTCTCCAACACCGAAGACCTGCTGCCGGTCATCAGCTTCAACGCCAAGGCCAGCAAAGAGGACCAGAAGAAACACAACGACTTCGTCACCCGGATGGTGGAGCGTGGCTATACCGACAAACAGGTACGCCTGCTGTCGGAATGGTACCTGCGGGTCAGGAAATCGCAATAAAGCGGCAAGCTACGAGCCGCAAGCTGCAAGCTGCCTGGCGTTGGCATTGCTGCCCGCGTCACAGCTTGCAGCGGCGGTGGCTGCTCTTTCTTGCAGCTTGAAGCTTGTGGCTTGCAGCTTGTGGGTTGCAGCTGCATCCAGTCACCGGAGGGACCATGAGCTACGTTATAGACCGACGCCTGAACGGCAAGAACAAGAGCACGGTCAACCGCCAGCGCTTCCTGCGGCGGTACCGCGAACATATCAAGAAGGCCGTCGAAGAGGCGGTGAGCCGCCGTTCCATCATGGATATGGAACACGGCGAGCAGATCAGTATTCCCGGGCGCGACATCGACGAACCGGTCTTGCATCATGGTCGTGGGGGCAAACAGACCATCGTGCATCCTGGCAACAAAGAATTCACTGCCGGTGAACACATCCCACGGCCGCAAGGCGGTGGAGGTGGCGGCGGTCGCGGCAAGGCCGGCAATTCCGGCGAGGGCATGGACGAGTTCGTCTTCCAGATCACCCAGGAAGAATTTCTCGAATTCATGTTCGAAGACCTTGAGCTACCCAACCTGGTCAAACGTCACCTGACGGGCGCCGACACCTTCAAGACCGTTCGCGCCGGCATCGCCAACGAAGGCAACCCGTCACGCATCAACATCGTGCGCACCCTGCGCTCGGCCCATGCCCGGCGTATCGCCCTGACCGGCAGCAGCCGCGCCCTGCTGCGCGAAGCACAAAAAGAACTCGATCGCCTGCGGGTCGAAGAACCAGACAATTTCACCGATATTCAGGAAGTCGAACAGGAAATCGAGCGCCTGAAGGCACGTATCAACCGCTTGCCCTTCCTCGACACCTTCGACCTCAAGTACAACCTGCTGGTCAAGCAACCCAACCCCAGCTCGAAGGCAGTGATGTTCTGCCTGATGGACGTATCCGGCTCGATGACCCAGGCCACCAAGGACATCGCAAAGCGCTTCTTCATCCTGCTGTACCTGTTCCTCAAGCGTAACTACGAGCGCATCGAGGTCGTGTTCATTCGCCACCACACCAGTGCCCGGGAAGTCGATGAAGAAGAGTTCTTCTACTCGCGGGAAACCGGCGGCACCATCGTCTCCAGTGCCCTCAAGCTGATGCAGGAGATCATGGCCGAGCGCTACCCGGCCAGCGACTGGAACATCTATGCCGCGCAGGCTTCTGATGGCGACAACTGGAACGACGACTCGCCCATCTGCCGCGACATCCTCTCCAAACAGATCATGCCGCATGTGCAGTACTACACTTACGTTGAGATCACCCCCCGTGAACACCAGGCGCTGTGGTATGAATACGAGCGTATCGGAGATGCTTTCCCCGACACGTTCGCCCAGCAGCAGTTGGTATCGGCCGGCGATATCTACCCGGTCTTCCGTGAACTCTTCCAGCGCAGGTTAGCCACATGACCGCCAGAGCACAGAGACGCCAACCCATTTCCACTGGGTCCGAGTGGACGTTCGAGCTGATCCAGACCTACGACCGGGAAATCAGCCGCTTGGCCGAGCGTTACGCCCTGGACACCTACCCCAACCAGATTGAGGTCATCACTGCCGAGCAGATGATGGACGCCTACGCCTCTGTCGGCATGCCGCTGGGCTACCACCACTGGTCCTACGGCAAGCAGTTCCTCAGTACGGAAAAGTCCTACAGCCGCGGCCAGATGGGCCTGGCCTACGAGATCGTGATCAACTCCGACCCTTGTATCGCCTACCTGATGGAAGAAAACACCATGTGCATGCAGGCACTGGTGATTGCGCACGCCTGCTACGGCCATAACAGTTTTTTCAAAGGCAATTACCTGTTCCGCACCTGGACTGACGCCAGTTCGATCATCGACTATCTGGTGTTCGCCAAGCAGTACATCGCCCAGTGCGAAGAGCGCCACGGTATCGATGCTGTGGAGGACTTGATCGACTCCTGCCATGCCCTGATGAACTACGGTGTCGACCGCTACAAGCGGCCTTATCCTATTTCCGCCGAAGAAGAGCGGCGCCGGCAACAGGAGCGTGAAGAGCATCTTCAGCGTCAGATCAACGACCTTTGGCGGACAATTCCGAAAAATGCCGAAAAGGGTAACGACCGGGATGAGGGGCGCTTCCCCGCCGAACCGCAGGAAAACATCCTGTATTTCATCGAGAAGAACGCCCCGCTGCTCGAGCCCTGGCAGCGTGAAGTAGTGCGCATCGTGCGCAAGATCGCCCAGTACTTTTACCCGCAGCGCCAGACCCAGGTCATGAACGAGGGTTGGGCAACCTTCTGGCACTACACTCTGATGAACGACCTGTACGACGAAGGGCTGATTACCGAAGGCTTCATGATGGAGTTCTTGCAGTCGCACACCAGCGTGGTGTTCCAGCCCGGTTTCGACAGCCCGTACTACAGCGGCATCAACCCCTACGCACTGGGCTTTGCGATGTACACCGACATCCGCCGCATGTGCGAAAACCCCACCGAGGAAGATCGCCACTGGTTCCCCGAAATTGCCGGCAGCGACTGGCTTTCTACCATCAAGTTCGCCATGAGCAGCTTCAAGGACGAGAGCTTCATCCTGCAGTACCTGTCGCCCAAGGTGATGCGCGACCTCAAGCTCTTCAGCATCCTCGATGACGACCAGCGCGACGACCTGCTGGTGCCCGCCATCCATGATGAGGCCGGCTACCGGGTGATTCGGGAGCAGCTGGCAGCGCAGTACAACCTGGGCAACCGTGAACCGAACGTACAGATCTGGAGCGTCGACCGCCGCGGAGACCGCTCGCTGACCCTGCGACACCAGCAACACAACCGCAAACCGCTGGGCGACTCGACCGACGAAGTGCTCAAGCACCTGCATCGCCTGTGGGGCTTCGATATCCACCTGGAGACCGTGCAAGGCGAGCAAGTGATGAGTACTCACCACATGCCGCCGCGCGGCGAGCATAGCGAAAGCGCCGACTACGGCCGCATGGACCTGGCCGTTATCCACCACCTCTGATGCAACCCCATGACCGCCGACGGGTTATCCTGTCGGCAGTTATGGAGAGCTGCACATGCACATCTACAAAGTTGGCGGCGCCGTGCGCGACCGTTTGCTCGGCCGCCCTTTCAGCGATATCGACTGGCTGGTGGTGGGCGCCACCGTCGAAGAAATGCTCGCCAAGGGCTATCGGCCGGTGGGAGCCGATTTCCCGGTGTTCCTGCACCCGAAAACCGGTGAGGAATACGCCCTGGCGCGCACCGAGCGCAAGAGTGGGCGAGGCTACGGCGGGTTCACTTTTCACGCCAGCCCCGACGTAACCCTGGAAGAGGACCTGATCCGCCGCGACCTCACCATCAATGCGATGGCCGAGGATGAGGCGGGCACGGTCTACGACCCCTACCAAGGCAAGAACGATCTGGATCAACGCCTGCTACGCCATGTTTCCCCGGCATTCGCCGAAGATCCTCTGCGGGTGCTGCGCGTTGCACGCTTTGCTGCCCGTTACGCACCACTGGGGTTCCGCGTTGCCGATGAAACCTTGGCGCTGATGCGCCAGATCAGCGCCTCAGGCGAACTGCAGGCACTCACTGCCGAACGCAGCTGGAAGGAAATCGAGCGCGCGCTGATGGAAGTGCAACCGCAGGTATTCTTCAAGGTGCTGAGCGCGTGTGGGGCCCTACAGGAGCTGCTGCCTGAGCTCGATGACGGCTCCCGGACATTGGCGGGGCTGGAGCAGGCGGCGGCGCACGAACAACCGCTGCACGTGCGCTGGGCCTGCCTGTTGCGAGGGTTGCCACCGACATCGATCAAAGCCGTCAACCAGCGCCTGAAGGCACCGCGAGAGTGCCAGGAACTGGCCATGCTGGCCGGGGAATGCCTGGCGCAGGGTAATCAGGCGCTCGAACTGCCTGCCACGGCACTGCTGGAGCTGTTGCAGAAGTTCGATGTTTACCGACGACCGCAGCGATTTGAGGATTTTCTGGCCGTTTGTGAGATGGCGGCGCGGGGCGATGGCAAGCAGGGTTACCCACAGGCCGATTACCTGCGAGGCGCAGCAGCGGCGGCGCGAGCGGTGGATGTGAAGCCGTTGGTGCAAGCCGGGCTGACGGGTCAGGCGCTGGGCGAGGCACTCAAAGGTGAACGGCTGAAAGCGCTCGAGGCTTACCAGCGCGGTTAGACCTACCGGCCTCTTCGCGGGTAAACCCGCTCCTACAGGGGCACACATCGAGGTTTGGGCACAGCCCGTTGTAGGAGCGGGTTTACCCGCGAAAGGGCCGGACCTGCTGGCCAATTTCCACCCGCGGTTCACCGTCCCAGCCGCCACCGTATTCGCGGGTAAACCCGCTCCTACAGGGGGCACACATCAGAGGTTGGGCTCAGCCCGTTGTAGGAGCGGGTTTACCCGCGAAGAGGCCGATACAGGCTCAAGCGGGCGTCAACTGCAACCCGCGCCACTCAAAGGCCACCGGGGCCAGTACCTGATCGATCTGCGCTTCCTGCCACAGCTGCGCCATGCGCTTGCCCACCCCCGGATGCACCAGGTCGGGCGCCAGCAACGACAGCGGCCACAGCACAAAAGCGTTCTTCAGGATCTCGGCACGGGGCAATACCAGCCCATCGAAGGTACCGTGCAAATCGTCATACATCAGCACGTCGATATCCAGCGGCAACCCTTTGCGGTCAGGTGCATAGCGGCCATTGTCGGCCTCGATGAACTTCAGCCGGCGGTCCAGCTCGATCAACGGCAACGCGGTTTGCCCCGTTACCACGAAGTTGATGAACGGCCCGCTCTTGATGCCCACCGCCTGGCTTTCGAAGGCCGGTGAACAGCGCATGTCAGTCAGGATGCCAGCCAACGCATCGAGCCCGGCGCACAAATGCGCCTCACGGTCGATGTTGCTGCCCAGGCCCAGGTAAACCGTGCTCAGAGACATCCGCGCTCGATCTCCACGCCAACACCACCACGGGCCGCGGGCACCGCGCCCGGCTTGGTCAGCTTCAACCGCACCCAGGGGATGTGGAATTCGTCCATCAGGGTTGCCACCAAGCGCTCGGCAAATGTCTCAACCAGCTCGAAACGGGCCTGTTCGGCAAACGCCTGGATGCGCGCCGACACACTGGCGTAATCCAGCGCCAGGTTCAGGTCGTCTCCGGCGGCGGCCGGGCGGTTGTCCCAGGCAAAGCTCAGGTCCAGGCGCAAGCACTGGCGAATATCCCGCTCCCAGTCATAGGCACCGATGACGGTATCGACTTCCAGGCCTTCGATGAACACTCTGTCCAAGCACTTCTCTCCACAGCACGACAAGGGCGACTGGCGCCGTTAGAATCAGGGCGTCCTCGCCCGGAATAGTTAGCATGTTTTGGTTACTGGCGTTGCTCGCCTACCTGCTTGGCTCGCTGTCCTTCGCCATTGTTCTCAGCCGCCTCTCGGGCAGCCCGGACCCGCGTTCCAGCGGCTCAGGCAATGCCGGCGCCACCAACATGCTACGCCTGGCAGGCCGTAAACTGGCGATCCTGACCCTGCTTGGCGACCTGTGCAAGGGCCTTTTGCCGGTATTGCTCGCCCGCGCTGCCGGGCTGGACCTGCATGCGCAGGCCTGGGTGGGCATATGCGCGGTGCTGGGCCACCTGTTCCCCCTGTACTTCCGTTTCAAGGGTGGCAAGGGCGTGGCGACGGCTGCCGGCATGCTCATGGGCCTGTATTTCCCGGCCGCGCTGCTGGCCATCGGCGCCTGGCTGCTGACCTTCTACCTCACGCGCACCAGCTCACTGGCTGCACTGATTGCCACGCCACTCACCTTGCCATTGCTGGCCTGGCGCGAGCCCGAGGCCCTGCTGCCGATCAGCGTACTGACTGTGATGATCGTGTGGCGCCACCGCAACAACCTGCGCGACTTGTTTGCAGGGCGCGAACGGCACTTCTGAACCTTCGACGCGCTACCTTACAGCGGCGGCAACTGTTCCATCGGCCAGCGTGCCTGCACGCTGATCGCCAGGTCTTGCTGCTGCCCGGCCAGCAGGCGCTGGCAACCGGCGTAGGCGATCATCGCACCATTGTCGGTACAGAATTGCGGGCGCGCGTAGTACACGTTGCCCTTGATGCTACCGAGCATGTCCTCCAGGGACGCGCGCAGGGCCTTGTTGGCACTCACGCCACCCGCGATGACCAGCCGCTTGAGGCCGGTCTGCTTGAGCGCCCGCTTGCACTTGATGGTCAAAGTCTCCACCACCGCCTGCTGGAATGCCAGGGACAGGTCGCAACGGGTTTGCTCACTGTCGTCGCCAGCATTCCTGCATTGCTGCCAGGTGTTCAGGGCGAAGGTCTTGAGGCCACTGAAGCTGAATTCCAGGCCTGGCCGATCGGTCATTGGCCGCGGGAACACGAAGCGCCCAGGCACACCTTGCTCGGCCAGACGCGCGATTTCCGGACCACCAGGGTAATTGAGGCCGATCAGCTTGGCGGTCTTGTCGAACGCTTCACCGGCAGCATCGTCCAGGCTTTCGCCCAACAGTTCGTACTGACCGATGCCATCGACCCGAACCAGCTGGGTATGCCCACCGGAAACCAACAAAGCGACGAACGGAAACTCGGGCGGGTTTTCTTCCAGCATGGGCGCCAGCAGGTGCCCCTCCATGTGGTGCACACCGATCGCCGAGATGTCCCAGGCAAAGGCCAGCGCCTGGGCGCAGGAAGCGCCCACCAGCAAGGCGCCGACCAGGCCGGGGCCCGCGGTATAGGCGATGGCGTCGATTTCGGTGGCAACGCAGCCTGCCTCGTCCAGCACCTGGCGGATGAGCGGCAGCATGCGCTTGACGTGATCGCGCGAGGCAAGCTCGGGCACCACGCCGCCGAAGACGCGGTGCAGGTCGATCTGGCTGAACAGTGCGTCGGCCAACAAACCGCGTTCACTGTCGTATAATGCGACGCCGGTTTCGTCGCAGGATGTTTCCAATCCCAGTACTAGCATGGGCTCGTCCCTTGTGGGGGCTGAATTCGAAGCCGCGCATGATAGTCCCCGTGTCGGGTGCCGACCAGCGGTTTTCGATCAGAGGCTTTGCATTCCGGCTTGCTAAGGGTTAACATCCGCAACCCTTGAAAACCGACGTTCTCCAGCACACCTTTGTTTTGCCAGGAGCACGTCTACCCCGGTAATGAATTAAGGTAGCCCTGGATGCCAGCCGTCAAAGTTAAAGAGAACGAACCCTTCGACGTAGCTCTGCGTCGTTTCAAGCGCTCCTGCGAAAAAGCCGGTGTACTGGCTGAAGTTCGTAGCCGCGAGTTTTACGAGAAGCCGACCGCAGAGCGTAAGCGCAAAGCAGCTGCTGCTGTTAAGCGTCACGCCAAGAAAGTTCAGCGCGAACAGCGCCGCGCCGTTCGTCTGTACTAATACAGACGTTCAACGCAAAGCTTCTGCCCTGCCCGGCTAACCCCCGGGCGATGGCAGTGGTCGTTTCAAACTTGAGCAGCTAGCTCAAGGCCCTGCACAAGCTTCATGCGAACTGCATCATGGGCAACCTGCCTGAAACGTCAGAGCTGGTCCTCCTTAGCTGTATGACCAGACGTGCACGTCCGACTGACGAGCCCTTAGGGGCTGGCGACGAGCACACATTCCCTCGCACTTCCCCAAGCAGCACTCGCCCCCTACGGCGCGTGAGCGATTAGACTTGCCAGTTGCCAGATAACGAGACTGCCATGGCCGGGCTGATTCCCCAGAGTTTCATTGACGACCTGATCAACCGCCTCGACATCGTCGACGTGGTGAGTTCGCGTGTCCAGCTGAAAAAAACCGGCAAGAACTACTCCGCCTGCTGCCCGTTCCACAAAGAAAAAACCCCGTCCTTCACGGTCAGCCCCGACAAGCAGTTCTACTACTGCTTCGGCTGTGGCGCCGGTGGCAACGCCTTGGGCTTTGTCATGGACCACGACAACCTGGACTTTCCCCAGGCCGTCGAGGAACTGGCCCGCGCCGCCGGCATGGAAGTGCCCCGCGAGCAAGGCCGCCGCGACCAGAAGCCGCGCCAGCCCACTGACTCGCCACTGTACCCGTTACTGGACGCCGCCTCGGAGTTCTACCGCCAGGCCCTGCGCAGTCACCCGTCCCGCAAGGCAGCAGTGGACTACCTCAAGGGGCGCGGCCTGTCCGGGGAAATTGCCCGCGACTTCGGCCTGGGCTTTGCCCCACCCGGCTGGGACAACCTGCTCAAGCACCTGGGTGCCGACACCCTGCAGCAGAAGGTGATGATCGATGCCGGCCTGCTGATCGAGAACGCCGAGAGCGGCAAGCGCTACGACCGCTTCCGCGACCGGGTGATGTTCCCGATACGTGACAGCCGCGGGCGCATCATCGCCTTCGGTGGCCGGGTGCTCGGCGACGACAAGCCCAAGTACCTGAACTCCCCGGAAACCCCGGTGTTCCACAAGGGGCAGGAGCTGTACGGGCTGTACGAGGCGCGCAAGCACAACCGCAACCTCGACGAGATCATCGTCGTCGAGGGCTACATGGACGTCATTGCCCTGGCCCAGCAAGGCCTGCGCAATGCCGTGGCCACCCTTGGCACCGCCACCAGCGAAGAGCACCTCAAGCGCCTGTTCCGCGTGGTGCCCAGCGTGCTGTTCTGTTTTGACGGCGACCAGGCTGGGCGCAAGGCGGCCTGGCGCGCACTGGAATCGACATTGTCGAACCTGCAGGACGGCCGTCGCGCGCGCTTCCTGTTCCTGCCCGAAGGCGAAGACCCGGACAGCCTGGTGCGTGCCGAAGGTACCGACGCCTTCATGGCCCGTATCAACCAGCATTCCCAACCGCTGGCCGACTACTTCTTCGAGCAACTTGGCGTCGAAGCCGACCCGCGCTCGCTGGAAGGCAAGGCGCATATGGCGACCTTGGCCGCACCGTTGATCGAAAAGATCCCCGGCGCCAACCTGCGCCAGCTGATGCGCAACCGCCTGAAGGAAATCACCGGCCTCGACCCGCAGCAGGTCGAGCAGCTGGCGCAACAAGCGCCGGCGACCAGCAGCATGCCGGACTACGACCCTGGCTACGACTACGACGCCATGGCCAGCTACACCCCCGACTACGGCGACATGCCACAGCACGACTATGCCCCCGTTCATCAGGAGCAGGCATGGAAACCCAACAAGGGGGGCAGCAAGAAGCCGTGGAGCGACAAACCCTGGGACAAGAACCGCAAAGGCGGCAAGCCCTGGCAGCAACGCGACGAAGCACCTCCCCGCGTGCCAGCACCGGTCGAGCCGCCCACCCTGGCCGCGCTGCGCACCCTGCTGCACCACCCACTGCTGGCAGGCAAGGTGGAAGATGCCAGCCACTTCGCCGACGAAGAACACCTGTACAGCCAGCTGCTGGTGGCGTTGATCGAAGCCGCACAGAAAAATCCTGGGCTAAGCTCAATGCAGTTGATCGCACGTTGGCATGGCACCGAACAGGGCCGCCTGCTGCGGGCCCTGGCGGAAAAGGAATGGCTTATCGTGGCCGATAACCTTGAACAACAGTTTTTCGACACTATAACTAGCTTGTCCGCCCGCCAACGCGAGCGCAGCCTGGAACAATTGCTCAGGAAGTCACGTCAAAGCGAATTGACCAGCGAGGAAAAAACCCAGCTCCTCGCCCTGCTGAGCCGAAATGTTCCCGCACAAACGCCGACCTCATCTGGCGCGTGAGGCCCATGCTCGGGTATAATCCTCGGCTTGTTTTTTGCCCGCCAAGACCTTCAGTGGATAGGGTGTTATGTCCGGAAAAGCGCAACAGCAGTCTCGTATCAAAGAGTTGATCACCCGCGGTCGTGAGCAGGGCTACCTGACTTACGCGGAGGTCAACGACCACCTGCCTGAGGATATTTCAGATCCGGAACAGGTGGAAGACATCATCCGCATGATCAACGACATGGGGATCAACGTATTCGAGAGTGCTCCGGATGCGGATGCCCTTCTGTTGGCGGAAGCCGACACCGATGAAGCCGCGGCCGAAGAAGCCGCTGCTGCATTGGCGGCAGTTGAAACCGATATCGGCCGCACGACCGACCCGGTGCGCATGTACATGCGCGAAATGGGTACTGTCGAGCTGCTGACCCGCGAAGGCGAGATCGAAATCGCCAAGCGTATCGAGGAAGGCATTCGTGAAGTCATGGGCGCTATCGCCCACTTCCCGGGCACTGTCGACTACATTCTCGGCGAATATGATCGCGTCACCACAGAGGGTGGCCGCCTGTCGGACGTTCTCAGCGGTTACATCGACCCTGACGACAACATTGCCGCGCCAACCGAAGAAGTGCCGATCCCAGGTGCCAAGGCCGCTGCGGCGAAGGAAGAGTCCGACGACGACGAAGAAGAATCCGAAAGCGGTGACGACGAGGAAGAGGCCGAGAGCGGCCCGGATCCGGTCGTCGCAGCCCAACGCTTCGGTGCGGTATCCGATCAGCTTCAGGCAACCTCCAAGGTCCTGAAGAAAAATGGTCGTAACCACAAGGAAAGCATCGAGGCCTTGCAGGCCCTGGCTGACCTGTTCATGCCGATCAAGCTGGTACCGAAGCAGTTCGAGGTACTGGTCGAGCGTGTCCGTGACGCCCTGAACCGTCTGCGACAGCAGGAACGCGCCATCATGCAGCTGTGCGTACGTGACGCCCGCATGCCGCGAGCCGACTTCCTGCGCATGTTCCCAAGCAACGAAACCGACCAGACCTGGAGCGGTGACCTGGCCAAGCGCAACACCAAGTGGGCTGCCGCCCTGGGTGAAAAGAACGCTGCCATCGTCGCTTGCCAGCAGAAGCTGATCGACCTTGAGACCGAAACCGGCCTGACCGTTGCCGAGATCAAGGAAATCAACCGTCGCATGTCGATCGGTGAAGCCAAGGCCCGCCGCGCCAAGAAAGAAATGGTCGAGGCGAACCTGCGTCTGGTGATTTCCATCGCCAAGAAGTACACCAACCGTGGCCTGCAGTTCCTCGACCTGATCCAGGAAGGCAACATCGGTCTGATGAAAGCGGTGGACAAGTTCGAATACCGTCGCGGCTACAAGTTCTCGACCTATGCCACCTGGTGGATCCGTCAGGCGATCACCCGTTCGATCGCCGACCAGGCACGCACCATCCGCATTCCGGTGCACATGATCGAGACGATCAACAAGCTCAACCGTATTTCCCGCCAGATGCTGCAGGAAATGGGTCGCGAACCGACTCCGGAAGAGCTGGGCGAGCGCATGGAAATGCCTGAGGACAAAATCCGCAAGGTACTGAAGATCGCCAAAGAGCCGATCTCCATGGAAACCCCGATCGGTGACGACGAAGATTCGCACTTGGGCGACTTCATCGAGGACTCGACCATGCAGTCCCCGATCGACGTGGCCACGGTCGAAAGCCTCAAGGAAGCCACCCGTGACGTGCTCTCGGGCCTGACTGCACGCGAAGCCAAGGTGCTGCGCATGCGTTTCGGTATCGACATGAACACCGACCACACCCTCGAAGAGGTGGGCAAGCAGTTTGACGTAACGCGTGAGCGGATCCGTCAGATCGAAGCGAAGGCGTTGCGCAAGCTGCGCCACCCGACTCGCAGCGAGCACCTGCGCTCCTTCCTCGACGAGTGATGACAAAACCCCGGCCCAGGCCGGGGTTTTTCTTTAGTGGCCCGAGACATAAAGCCCGCCTTCCGTTGCACACCAGCAGCAATGCCCGTCTACACTCGACTTCAGACCACCTGAGTGCGAGGCTGCCATGTCCTTGAAGCCGGCCATTCTGTTGCTGATCCTGATTTTATGGAACACAACGGCCGGCGCCCTGACCCTGACAGATGAGGAGAACGCCTGGCTGGCTGCCCACCCGCAGCTGAAACTGGGTGTAGACGCCTCTTGGCCACCGTTCGAGTTTCGCGACCAGGAGGGCCGGTACCAGGGATTGGCCGCCGACTACATCGCCATGATCCAGCAGCGCCTGGGCGTGACGTTCAAACCGGTCGAACCCAGCAGCTGGACCGAGGTGCTGGTGCAGGCGCGGGAAAGCCGTATCGACCTGCTGCCCGGCATCATGTCCACCCCCGAACGCCAGGGCTTCCTGGCTTTCACTCGCCCGTACCTCGACTTCCCCATTGTCATCCTCGCGCACAAAGGCGGCGCGCAACCGCGCAAGCTGGCTGACCTGTACGGCCTGAAAATTGCCGTGGTCGAGAACTACGCCCCGCACGAGTTGCTGCGTACCCACCACCCGGACCTCAACCTGGTTGCCCTGCCAAACGTCAGCTCCACGCTGCAAGCCCTGGCCACCGACCAAGTAGATGCCGTGGTCGGCGACCTCGCTTCCAGTATCTGGAGCCTGCGCCAACTCAAGCTCGACGGCCTCTACGTCAGCGGCGAAACGCCCTACCGCTACCAGTTGGCGATGGCCGTTCCCCGCGACAAGAGCGTACTGGTCGGCATTCTCGACAAAGTGATGGCCGACATGAGCAGCAGCGAAATCAGCCAGATCCAGCAGCACTGGGTGGGCAATGTGGTCGACCAGCGGATGTTCTGGTCCGACCTGCTGGTGTATGGCCTGCCAACGGTGCTGTTGCTGATGGCTGTGCTGGCAGTGGTCATTCGCATCAACCGCCGGCTCAGCTCGGAAATTTCCCGGCGCATCGCCCTGGAGCAAGAACTGCGCAGCAGCGAATACCACTACCGCGGCCTGGTCGAGAGCCTGTCAGCGATCGCCTGGGAAGCCGATGCCAACGACTTCACCTACAGCTATGTTTCACCCCATGCCGAAGACCTGCTTGGCTACCCATTGAGTGACTGGCTCAGGCCCGGTTTCTGGCGCAGCATCCTGCACCCGGAGGACGCGCTCTGGGCCCAGGCCTACTGCGACAGCGAGACCGCAGCGGGGCGCGACCACAGCCTGGACTACCGGGTGATCCGGGCTGACGGTCAGCCACTCTGGGTACGCAACATCGTCAGCATGATCGAGCACGGCCACCAGCCAGTGATGCGCGGGCTGATGATCGACATCAGCGAAACCAAGCGCACTGAGGACGCCCTGCGCCTGTCCGAACAGAAGTTCGCCTCGGTATTCCAGCAGTGCCCCGATATCTTGCTGATCGCTCGCCACAGCGATGGCTGCCTGCTGGAGGTGAACGAGGCTTTCGAAGAGCAGATCGGCCTGCCCCCAGACCAGGTCATTGGCCGCACTGCCACCGACCTTGACCTGTGGGGCGTAGAGGGCAGTGGCCCGCTCCTGCTTGAAAGGTTGCACCAAGGGGGTATCCGTAACCTGGAAATGAGCTTCCGCCGCAGCAACGGCCAACTGTTCACTGGCCTGACTTCGGCTGAAACCTTCGAACTGGACGGCACGCCCGCGCTGGTAGTGGCAGTACGCGACATCAGCCAGCTCAAGGAGACCCAGCAGCAGCTGCAAACTTCAGAAGAAAAGTTCGCAAAGGCCTTCCACGCTTCGCCCGACGGCCTGCTGCTGTCGCGCCAGAGCGACGGTTTGCTGCTGGAGGTGAACGAAGGCTTCTGCCGCCTCACCGGCTACGACCTCAACCCAACCATCGACCAGACCTCGCTGGACCTGGGTATCTGGGTCGACCTCAACGAGCGCAAACGCCTGGTCGACCAGCTAAACCGCGACGGCTTCGTGCGCGACTTCACCTGCCATATCCGCCGCAGCGACGGGCAGATCCGACTGTGCGAGCTGTCTGCCCGCCCCCTGCCGATTACCGGCGTCGACTGCATGCTGACCATCGCCCGCGACATCACCGAGCGTCACCTGATGCAAGAAAAACTGCAGCTGGCCGCCACAGTGTTCGAGAACACTGCCGAAGGGGTGCTGATTACCGACATTGACCAGCGCATCAGTGCCGTCAACCGCGCCTTCAGCGAAATCACCGGCTACAGCGAGATCGAGGCCCTTGGCCAGACCCCGCGCCTGCTCGCCTCTGGCCAGCACGACAGCGCTTTCTACCTGGCCATGTGGCACCAGCTTACCGCCGAGGGCCACTGGCAGGGCGAAATCTACAACAAGCGCAAGAACGGCGAACTTTACCCAAGCTGGCTGACCATCAGCGCCGTGCGCAACAGCGACCGCGAGATCACCCACTTCGTGGCGGTTTTTGCAGACATCTCCAGCATCAAGCACGCCCAGGCCAAACTCGACTATCAGGCCCACCACGACCCACTGACCGGCCTGCCCAATCGCACCTTGTTCGAAAACCGGCTGCAGGGCGTACTCACCTGCGCGCAGGTGTCCAACCGCCAAGGCGCAGTGCTGTTCCTGGACCTCGACCGCTTCAAGCACATCAACGACAGCCTTGGCCACCCGGTCGGCGACCTGCTGCTCAAGGGCATCGCCCAGCGCCTGAAAGAGCAGGTACGCGACGTTGACACCGTAGCCCGCCTGGGTGGCGACGAATTCATCATTCTGCTGCCCGGCTTGCACAAGCCCAGTGACGCCAGCACTATCGCCAACAAACTACTGGCCTGCTTCAACGCACCGTTCCAGGCCGGCGAGCATGAGTTTTTCACCAGCGCCAGCATCGGCATCAGTCTTTACCCACAGGATGGCACTGACGTCTCCACACTGATCCGCAACGCCGACGCCGCCATGTACCGCTCCAAGGCCAAAGGCCGTAACCGCGTCGAAGCCTACACCCGCGACCTCACCGCCCAGGCCAGCGAGCGCATCGCCCTGGAGCATGAGCTGCGCCGGGCCGTCGAACGCAACGAAATGAGCCTGTGCTTCCAGCCCAAGCTCAGCCTGAAGACCCAGAGCCTGGTAGGTGCCGAAGCGCTGATCCGCTGGAGCCACCCGACCTTTGGTGAGGTACCGCCGGAACACTTCATCCACTTGGCGGAAGAGAACGGCACCATCCTGCAGCTCGGCGACTGGGTACTGGAGCAAGCCTGCCGGCAGATGCAGGCCTGGAAGCAGCACTACGAACCCTTCGGCCCGCTGTCGATCAACCTTGCCGGCGCCCAGCTGCGCCACCCGCACCTGGCACGGCGCATCGAACAACTGCTCAAGCACCATCAGCTGAAGGCCGGTGACCTGCAGTTGGAAATCACCGAAAACTTCATCATGAGCCAGGCAGAAGAGGCCCTGGCCGTGCTGTACCAACTGAAGAAACTCGGCGTACAGCTGGCCATCGATGACTTCGGCACCGGCTATTCCTCGCTCAGCTACCTCAAGCGCCTGCCTCTGGACATTCTCAAGATCGACAAGTCGTTCATCCGCGGCCTGCCCGACGATCCACACGACGCCGCCATCGCCCGGGCGATCATTGCCTTGGGCCGCAGCATGCAGTTGACCATCATTGCCGAAGGCGTGGAGAACCAGGCCCAGCAACGTTTTCTGGCGGCCGAGGGCTGCGAGCAGATCCAGGGTTACATCGTCAGCCTCCCGCTACCCCCAGAGGAATTCGCAGCCGCGTTTCTTCGCATAGCACTATCGGATCTTTCAGATGGCACAGGTGCGAAACCCTCGTTATAATCCGCCCACTTACTGAGGGCCTATAGCTCAGTCGGTTAGAGCAGAGGACTCATAATCCTTTGGTCCACGGTTCGAGTCCGTGTGGGCCCACCAGATACGACAAAGCCGCGCGATTGCGCGGCTTTTTCATGCCCGCAAGAAATAAATGGTCAGGGGCGCGTACATCCAGCGCAGCGGCGCCGAGCGCATGACCTTGGAAGTAGCGCTGAAACGGTATCTCAGCGAAATCCGCCCCACCAAGAAGCCGATCACCCAGCACGCCGATAATCGCGGAAAGGTGCCCTATCGATACTTCAAGCCAAACACCCTAGCTTGAGGATCAGACAATGAGCCGAGTAGCCGCCATTATCAGCTCACAAAATGAGCCGAATATGCTCGCTAATCGGCTCACAGATGAGCAAGCCCATGAATGAACCTGGGCCTGCCCCGTGACTACGGACGCCAGGAAGCTGGCTACAGAGCCAACTGCCTCAAGCCTTTGCGTATTCGTTCGGTGCGCTCATCACTAGCGCGGCGCCTGGGCTAAACGAAGAAGGCCGCACCACTGCACGATCCAGTCCATCGGGCGAGGCCATCAACCATGGGCAACCCCATAAGAACCCTCCCAGTCTGCTCCACCACCCCCTCTGCCAACGTCCACAAATGTACCGCTGTTGGTTAACCCCCTCCAGGACGCATCTCGACCTGCCGTGGGTTGTAGAAGGTCATGCCAGGCGGAATATCCCGCGTAACCAACGACATCGCGCCAATCACCACGTCATCGCCAATGTCGATGCGATCAGCAACGATGCAACTGTTGGCGCCCATGCTCACGTTGTCGCCAATGCGCAGTGCGTACTCATCCAGCCCCAGGGTCTTGATGCCAATCGAGCAGTTCTGCCGGATGAAGAAGTTGCGCCCGATGCTCACATACCGGGTAATCACTACCCCCGGCAGGTGCGCGATGCGCAGGCCGGGGGCAATCTGGGCGCCGATGTCGATGTCCACCCCATACTTGAGGTTGAGCCGCTGTTGCAGGCGCCGGGCGTGACGCCGGGCAAGGCCGCCGCGGGCGTCGAGGTACTGGGCCAGGCGATAGGCGAAGAGGAAACGCAGTTTGTTGTCCTTGCGTGCGCGGCGCAGCACGTTGAACAGCAGGCTGATAGGGCGTCCGGGCCTTTTCTTGTTGGAGACTTCCAGTCGCCAGCATTCGAGCAGGTGGTCGAGGTTCACGCTGAGGTTCCCGTTGAACTAGCACTTCATCATGCCGAATTAGTGTCGAAGACGCAGCCTTCGGACATGCGCGGCCGTTCTAACCCAAAGTACCAAGCCGACGCCGTCAACGGTGATCGACTGTACCTGGCCTTGCCCTGATTGGCACAGGCTGGCTAGGCTAGCGGGCCAACCGTAGAGACTCGCCATGTCGGATTCCCGCTCCATTACGCTGGATGAAATCGATCGCCAGCTGATCGCCCTGCTGCAGATCAACGCCCGCGAAAGCGTCGCCACCCTCGCCCGCCAGCTGGGCATCGCCCGCACTACCGTCAATTCGCGCCTGGAGCGGCTGGAGAAAAACAAGGTTATCTCCGGCTATGGCGTGCGCCTGGGCCAGAGTGTGATAGGCGGCGGGTTGCAGGCGTATGTCGGGATCAAGGTACAGCCGCGTTCCGGCAAGGACGTGGTGCGGCGCCTGAGTGCCATGGGCCAGGTGCAGCAGCTGTGTGCGGTAAGCGGCGAATTCGACTATGTGGCCTGGCTGCGTACGGACTCGCCCGAGCAGCTGGATCAGTTGCTCGACCAGATTGGCAGTGTCGACGGTGTGGAGAAAACCACCACGTCGATCATTCTCAGCAGCAAGGTGGACCGTGGACAGCCGCTTTGAATGGACTGGCGCTCGGGTGAGGTTAGCGGGCGTGGGTCAGTTCTAGATTTCACGGCAGGAGCCGGTTGTAGGAGCGGGTTTACCCGCGAATAGGGCAGAGAATCTACCGACGCATTCGCGGGTGAACCCGCTCCTACAAAGGGCCAGGGCGTTTTTTGAATTACCTCGACCGCCTGCCTCGTCTTAATGAACATGAACCTGATCATTACGACGAAACTAACTACATTCAGACAACACTCTGCACCTTAATAACGAACACCCCACTCCCTAAAATGACAGCCGGGCATCTCCTATACTCAGGCTCCGCTCCTCGCGCAGCCTCTCTGGCAAGGTCATTTCATGAACAAGAAGAACCGCCACCCCGCCGACGGCAAGAAGCCAATCACCATTTTCGGCCCGGACTTCCCTTTTGCTTTCGACGACTGGCTGGAACACCCGGCAGGCCTGGGCAGCATTCCGGCTGAGCGCCATGGGGAAGAGGTGGCCATTGTCGGTGCCGGTATCGCCGGCCTGGTAGCGGCCTACGAGCTGATGAAGCTGGGCCTCAAGCCGGTGGTGTACGAGGCTTCCAAGCTGGGCGGCCGGCTGCGCTCGCAAGCCTTCAATGGCACTGACGGGATCGTTGCCGAGCTGGGTGGCATGCGCTTCCCGGTGTCGTCCACCGCCTTCTACCACTACGTCGACAAGCTGGGCCTGGAAACCAAGCCCTTCCCCAACCCGCTAACCCCGGCTTCGGGCAGCACGGTGATCGACCTGGAAGGCCAGACCTACTACGCCGAGAAGCCCACCGACCTGCCGCAACTGTTTCATGAGGTAGCCGACGCCTGGGCCGATGCGCTGGAGAGCGGTGCGCAGTTCGCCGATATCCAGCAGGCCATCCGCGACCGTGATGTACCGCGCCTGAAGGAACTTTGGAACAAGCTGGTGCCGCTGTGGGACGACCGCACCTTCTACGACTTCGTCGCCACCTCGCGCTCTTTTGCCAAGCTGAGCTTCCAGCACCGGGAAGTGTTCGGCCAGGTCGGTTTCGGCACCGGCGGTTGGGACTCGGACTTCCCCAACTCGATGCTGGAAATCTTCCGCGTGGTGATGACCAACTGCGACGACCACCAGCACCTGGTGGTCGGCGGCGTGGAACAAGTGCCACAAGGCATCTGGCGCCACGTACCGGAACGCTGCGTGCATTGGCCGGAGGGCACCAGCCTCAGCACGCTGCATGGCGGCGCACCACGTACCGGGGTCAAGCGCATTGCCCGCGCCGCCGATGGCCGCCTGGCGGTCACCGACAACTGGGGCGATACCCGCCACTACAGCGCAGTACTCGCCACCTGCCAGACTTGGTTGCTGACCACCCAGATCGACTGCGAGGAATCGCTGTTCTCGCAAAAGATGTGGATGGCCCTGGACCGTACCCGCTACATGCAGTCGTCGAAAACCTTCGTCATGGTCGACCGCCCATTCTGGAAGGACAAGGACCCGGAAACCGGCCGTGACCTGCTGAGCATGACCCTCACCGACCGCCTCACCCGCGGCACTTACCTGTTCGACAACGGCAACGACAAGCCCGGGGTGATCTGCCTGTCGTACTCGTGGATGAGCGACGCGCTGAAGATGCTGCCGCACCCGGTGGAAAAGCGCGTACAACTGGCCCTGGATGCGCTGAAGAAGATCTACCCGAAGACCGATATCGCCGGGCACATCATCGGCGACCCGATCACGGTTTCCTGGGAGGCCGACCCGTACTTCCTCGGCGCCTTCAAAGGCGCGCTTCCGGGCCATTACCGCTACAACCAGCGCATGTACGCGCACTTCATGCAGCAGGACATGCCGGCGGAGCAGCGCGGTATCTTCATTGCCGGTGACGACGTGTCATGGACCCCCGCCTGGGTTGAAGGCGCGGTGCAGACGTCGCTGAATGCAGTGTGGGGTATCATGAACCACTTTGGTGGCCACACCCACCCCGACAACCCCGGCCCGGGCGATGTGTTCAACGAAATCGGGCCGATCGCCCTGGCGGATTGAGACAAGGAGGCACCATGCGCATCGCTCTGTACCAGGGCGCACCCAAGCCACTGGATGTGCCCGGCAACCTGCAACGGCTGCTCCACCAGGCGCAGCTGGCAGCCGAACGCGGCGCACAGTTGCTGGTGTGCCCGGAGATGTTCCTGACCGGCTACAACATCGGCCTGGCCCAGGTCGAGCGCCTGGCCGAGGCCGCCGATGGCCCGGCAGCCATGACTGTGGTGGAGATCGCCCAGGCGCACCGTATCGCCATTGTCTATGGCTACCCGGAGCGCGGCGATGATGGGGCGATCTACAATAGCGTGCAGCTGATCGATGCGCATGGCCGCAGCCTGAGCAATTACCGCAAGACCCACCTGTTCGGTGAACTGGACCGCTCGATGTTCAGCCCTGGTGCGGACCACTTCCCGGTGGTGGAACTGGAAGGCTGGAAGGTTGGCCTGCTGATCTGCTACGACATCGAGTTCCCGGAGAACGCCCGACGCCTGGCGCTGGACGGCGCCGAGCTGATCCTGGTGCCGACGGCGAACATGACGCCGTACGACTTTACCTGCCAGGTGACCGTGAGGGCACGGGCGCAGGAAAACCAGTGCTACCTGGTATATGCCAACTACTGCGGCGCGGAAGACGAGATCCAGTATTGCGGGCAGAGCAGCATCATCGGCCCGGATGGCAGCTTGCTGGCCATGGCCGGGCGGGATGAGTGCCAGTTGTTGGCAGAGCTCGAGCATGAGCGGGTGGTACAAGGGCGCAGGGCGTTTCCCTACCTGACCGATTTGCGCCAGGAGCTGCACCTGCGTAAGGGCTGACAGGGGCCGCTATGCGGCCCATTCGCGGGCACGCCCGCTCGCACGGGATCTGCGCTGCCTTTCATACCAGCGCCATACCCGCGAAAAGGCCGGGCCTGCGAACAAATCGGTTAGCATGGAAAGCAGCCACCGGAGCCCCCATGCCTGACGCCATCCGCCAACTTACCCTCGCCAATGGCTTGCAACTGACCCTGCGCCACGCCCCTCGCCTCAAGCGCTCGGCCGCCGCACTGCGGGTGCACGCGGGCAGCCACGACGCGCCTGCCAAATGGCCCGGCCTGGCGCACTTCCTCGAACACCTGTTCTTCCTCGGTACCCTGCGCTTCCCGCTGGAAGACGGCCTGATGCGCTACGTGCAAGCCCTGGGTGGCCAGGTCAACGCCAGCACCCGCGAACGCGCCACCGACTTTTTCTTCGAGGTGCCACCCAACGCGCTCGGTGGCGGTCTCGAGCGCCTGTGCCAAATGCTGGCAGAACCGAATCTGGGCATCGAACGCCAACGCCGTGAACGCGAAGTGATCCATGCCGAATTCATCGCCTGGTCGCGCAATCCATCGGCCCAACAGCAGTTCGCCTTGCTGCAGTCAGTGTCAGCCAAGCATCCACTGGGCGCTTTTCATGCTGGCAATCGATACACCCTGGCCTTGCACGACGCGGCTTTCCAGCAAGCGCTTGCGGGCTTTCATCAACGCTTTTACCAAGGCGGCCAGATCTGCTTGAGCCTTTGCGGGCCGCAGCCGCTGGATGAACTTGAACGCCTTGCCCGGCAGCATGCCGAACTGTTCGCTGCAGGTGAGCGCGTGCCGCAAATGCTGCCGCCGCCACTGCCAGCAATCGCTAGCTCTCTGACCTTCACTCACCAAGGCCTCCCCAGCGGAGCCGAGCACGCCCTGGAACTGCTGTTCGCTTACCTGGAAGACAGCCGCCCAGGTACCTGGCTGGGCGCGCTGCGCGAGCGTGGCTGGCTACAACGTTTCACGGCCGAAAGGTTGTATGCGTTCGCCGGTCAGCTGCTGTGGCACCTTGACCTGAAACTCAGTGCCGACGCTTGCCCGGACGAAGCCAGCGCCCTGCTGCAAGGTTGGTTCAAGTTCATCCGTCAGGCCGACCGCGAACAGTTGAACCACCAATTCGGCTTGCTGCAGCGCAGCCGTGCGCACAGTGCCAGCGCGCTCGAGCTGGCCCGCCGGGACAGCACTGGCCAGCCGTTCGCCAAGCTGGATACACAAGGGTTGCAGGCGCTTGGCGCCCTGCTCGAAAGTCTGCCAGGTGGCGACCATGGCGATTGGCAGCTTTTGCCAGTCGACCCATTGCTGAAGGCTGACCTGCCCCATGCCAAGACGCAGCCGCTGCCGGCAGCGATGAAGATCAGTGACCAGCTCCCGCCAGCGCGCCAATTCGCAGCGCTGTACCTGCGCTGGCATGTACCTTCACCTTTGCGCCAGCCGTTAGAGCGTGTGCTGGAACAGGCCCTGGCGCCACTGCAGGAACGTTGTGACCGCGCCTCTGTGCAGTTGCAGTACAGCAGTGCCGGGGAATACTGGCAGTTGCGCTGCGCCGGCCTGCCAGCAGCAGTGCTGCGGGCAGTGGAACAAGCCTTGGCATTGATGCTCAAGCCACCTGCCAGTTGCTGGCTGCCCTGCACGGCGCAGCCCCCGGCCCTGATCCCCATCAGGGCCCTGCTCAAGCAACTGCCAGACGCAGTAAGGGGCAGCGTGCCCGCAGTGGTGCCTGCCTGCACACTGACCCAGCAGCAACTTGACAGCCTGTGGCTGCACACCGAGTGGCATGGCATGGCTGCAGGCTTCGAGGATACCGCGCTAAACGCTTTGGGTACCGCGCTGTTGCAGTGCCCTGGGCAAGGCTCGCGGCCGAGCCCCCTGCCATCATGGGCCAACCACCGCTGGCAGCATGCCCACGTGCCAGGCAGCGAACATGCCCTGCTGCTGTTCTGCCCGTTGCCTGCGGCCAAAGAAGCCGCAGGCCGCCTGTTAGCCCAATTGCTGCAAGGGCCGGTTTACCAGCGCCTGCGGGTAGACTTGCAACTCGGCTACGCGGTGTTCAGCGCCTTTCGTCAGATCGAGGGTGTCGGTGGGCTGCTGTTCGGCGTGCAATCCCCCCACACCGCACAGGCACAGGTGCTCGACCACCTGCTCAGCCTGCTGCGCCATGGCGTCACCCTTGACCCGGCCGCTCGCCAGGCATTGGCTGGGCAATTCGACGAGCCCGCCATGGCCGATGCCGATGTCGCCGAATGGGCGTGGCAGACACACTTGGCCACACAAGCCGATCGGCTGGATGTGCTGCGCAGGTCTATCCTGACTACGCGGCAGACGGATCTGGACCACCTGCTGAGCGACCTGCTCGACCCAGGTTCCGCTTGGCTATGTTTGGCCAACGCTGCCGCGCCAGACACTTCCTGGCAGGGCGAAAATCGATGATTATTACGCGAACTGCAACGGCGCTTCTCGAATAATTAACCTTCCGGTTCAAATTTTTCTTGTAAGATAGCGCAATCCCGTTTTCACGGAACTGCCAACGCATGGCGGTACCCAAGTAGTAGCTGAACAACCCAACCCTCATTCGGAAGGAGTAATTCCATGTGGACCAAACCTGCATACACTGACCTGCGTATCGGCTTCGAAGTCACCATGTACTTCGCTAACCGCTAAGCCAGGCTTAGGGTTTCACGCCTCGGCCTGCCGGGGCGTTTTCGTTTTTCCGATCCGGTTTCTGCATAGAGAGTGGCCATGTACATCCAGGTTCTCGGTTCCGCCGCCGGTGGCGGGTTCCCGCAGTGGAACTGCAACTGCGTCAACTGCAAGGGCTACCGTGATGGCACCCTGAAAGCAACGGCGCGCACCCAGTCATCCATCGCCCTTTCCGACGACGGTGTGCACTGGATATTGTGCAATGCCTCGCCCGATATCCGCGCCCAACTGCAGGCCTTTGCGCCGATGCAGCCAGCCCGGGCACTGCGCGACACCGGTATCAACGCCATCGTCCTGCTAGACAGCCAGATCGACCACACCACCGGCCTGCTCAGCCTGCGCGAAGGCTGCCCGCATCAGGTGTGGTGCACGGACATGGTCCACCAAGACCTGACCACCGGTTTCCCGCTGTTCAACATGCTCAGCCACTGGAACGGTGGTCTGCAGTGGAACCGTATCGAGCTGGAAGGCAGCTTCGTGATCGACGCCTGCCCCAACCTCAAGTTCACCCCCTTCCCCCTGCGCAGCGCCGCGCCGCCTTATTCGCCACACCGCTTCGACCCGCACCCGGGCGATAACCTGGGTTTGATGGTCGAAGACACCCGCACCGGCGGCAAGCTGTTCTACGCCCCGGGTCTGGGCCAGGTAGACGAAAAGCTGCTGGCGATGATGCACGGTGCCGACTGCCTGCTGGTCGACGGCACCCTGTGGGAAGACGACGAAATGCAGCGCCGTGGCGTGGGCACCCGCACCGGCCGCGAGATGGGTCACCTGGCCCAGAACGGCCCTGGCGGCATGCTGGAAGTGCTCGACGGCTTCCCGCGCCAGCGCAAGGTACTTATCCACATCAACAACACCAACCCGATTCTCGACGAAGACTCACCCGAGCGCGCCGAAGTCCTGCGCCGGGGCGTCGAAGTTGCCTTCGATGGCATGAGCATCGAGTTGTAAAACAGTCTGTGAGGCGACACCAGACCCTGTGGGAGCGGGCATGCCCGCGAAAAAGCCAACACGGTCTATGGCACCGGTTTCGCCGGTGTTCGCGGGCACGCCCGCTCCCACGAGGGAGGGAGATGTGCCAGGCCAGATAATCGTTCTACAGGAGCCAGCCGAATGAGCGACGCACTGCCAATGTCCCCTGCCGAATTCGAGCAGGCCCTGCGCGCCAAGGGCGCCTACTATCACATCCACCACCCGTACCACGTGGCGATGTATCAAGGCCGCGCCACCCGCGAGCAGATCCAGGGCTGGGTGGCCAACCGCTTCTATTACCAGGTCAACATCCCGATGAAAGATGCCGCGATCCTGGCCAACTGCCCGGACCGCGAAGTGCGCCGCGAGTGGATCCAGCGCCTGCTCGACCACGATGGTGCGCCCGGCGAGGATGGCGGCATCGAAGCCTGGCTGCGCCTGGGCCAGGCTGTCGGGCTGGACCCGGACCAATTGCGCTCGCAAGAACTGGTATTGCCTGGCGTGCGCTTTGCCGTGGACGCCTACGTCAACTTCGCCCGCCGCGCCAGCTGGCAGGAAGCCGCCAGCAGCTCGCTGACCGAGCTGTTCGCCCCGCAAATCCACCAGTCACGCCTGGACAGCTGGCCGCAGCACTACCCGTGGATCGACCCCGCCGGCTATGAGTATTTCCGTACCCGCCTGGGCCAGGCTCGACGCGATGTGGAGCACGGCCTGGCGATTACCCTGCAGCACTACACCACCCGTGCGGGCCAGGAGCGTATGCTGGAGATACTGCAGTTCAAGCTGGATATCCTCTGGAGTATGCTCGATGCCATGAGCATGGCCTACGAACTGAACCGCCCGCCCTATCACTCCGTCACCCAGGAACGGGTGTGGCACAAGGGAATCACCCTATGAGTTTCGACCGTAACCAGGTACCCAACTGGCGCCCCGGCTACCGCTTCCAGTACGAGCCGGCGCAAAAGGGCCATGTGTTGCTGTACCCCGAAGGCATGATCAAGCTCAACGACAGCGCGAGCCTGATCGGTGGCCTGATCGACGGCCAGCGTGACGTGGCAGCGATCATCAGCGAACTCGAACAGCAATTCCCCGGTGTCCCGGAAGTGGCGGACGACATCGAGCAGTTCATGGAGGTGGCCCGTGCCGAACACTGGATCGTCCTCGCCTGAGTTGCCGCCCACGCCCGAGGTCGGCCTGCCGCTGTGGCTGCTGGCCGAACTGACCTACCGCTGCCCGCTGCAGTGCCCTTACTGCTCCAATCCACTGGACTTCGCCGCCCAGGGCCAGGAGCTGAGCACCGAACAGTGGTTCAAGGTCATGGCTGAAGCGCGGGAAATGGGCGCCGCGCAAATCGGCTTTTCCGGCGGTGAACCGTTGGTGCGCCAGGACCTTGCCGAGCTGATCGGCGAAGCCCGCAGGCTGGGGTACTACACCAACCTGATCACCTCGGGCATTGGCCTGACCGAGGCGCGCATCGCCGACTTCAAGAAGGCCGGCCTGGACCATATCCAGATCAGCTTCCAGGCCAGCGACGAGCAGGTGAACAACCTGCTGGCCGGCTCGAAAAAGGCTTTTGCACAGAAGCTGGAAATGGCCCGCGCGGTAAAAGCCCATGGCTACCCGATGGTGCTCAACTTCGTCACCCATCGGCACAACATCGACAAGATCGACCGCATCATCGAGCTGTGCATTGCCTTGGAGGCCGACTTTGTCGAGCTCGCCACGTGCCAGTTCTATGGCTGGGCGCACCTCAACCGCCTTGGGCTGCTGCCAACCCGCGCGCAACTCGAGCGGGCCGAACGTATCACCAACGAATACCGGGACAAGCTCAAGGCCGAGGGCAACCCGTGCAAGCTGATTTTCGTTACCCCTGACTACTACGAAGAGCGCCCCAAGGCCTGCATGAACGGCTGGGGCAACCTGTTCCTCACCATCACCCCGGACGGTACCGCCTTGCCCTGCCACGGCGCCCGCCAGCTGCCCGTGCAGTTTCCGAATGTACGCGACCACGACTTGCACCATATCTGGTATGAGTCGTTCGGTTTCAACCGCTTCCGTGGCTATGAGTGGATGCGCGAACCTTGCCGCTCCTGCGACGAGAAAGAAAAAGACTTCGGCGGCTGTCGCTGCCAGGCCTTCATGCTGACCGGCGATGCCAGCAACGCCGACCCGGTGTGCGCCAAGTCGACCGAGCACGGCATCATCCTCAAGGCCCGCGAGGAGGCAGAAACCGCCCAGCTCGCGATCGAACAGATGACCTTCCGCAATGATCGAAACTCCCGTGTCATCGCCCGCGGCTGAATTCAGCGCGGCCCAGGCGGTTGCCGCCGGCACCGACTTCGCCGAACTCAAGGTCAGTGCCGACGGGCTGTTCTGGAACGAATTCCGCCCGGCCGATGGAGCGTGCCGTATCTGGCACTGGCTGCACTACCAGGCCCGCTGCCTGACCCCGGACGGTTTCAGCGTACGCAGCCGGGTTTATGAGTACGGCGGCGGCAGCTTCTGCCTGGGTGGCGATGGGCTGGTGTTCGTCAACGAAAAGGACCAGCAGGTCTACACCCAGCCGCTGGACGATCTGTTACCACGTGCACTGACCCAGGATGCCAGCTGCCGCTATGGCGATGTGCAGTGGCACGACGGCCACGTGCTGGCCGTCGAAGAGCGCCATGCCGAGCACGTAGAGCACCGCCTGGTCGCTTTGGGTGACAGCAGCCGCGAGGTGCTCGCCGAGGGCGCCGACTTCTACGCCTCGCCTACCGTCAGTGCCGATGGCCAGCGCCTGGCGTGGATCGAATGGGACCGCCCGGCGCAGCCCTGGACCGTCACCCGGTTGATGTGCAGCGTGCGCGATGCCAGCGGCCACTGGGGACCGGCGCAATGTGTAGCCGCTGCCGAGGAATCGCTGCAACAACCACGCTTCGATGCCGAAGGTCGGCTCTACTGCCTGTCCGACCGCAATGGCTTCTGGCAACCCTGGGGTGAGGTCGATGGCCAATGGCAGGCGTTGCCTGCTGCACCGGCGGACCATGCTGCTGCGCCTTGGCAATTGGGCACCTGTACCTGGTGGGCACTTGGCCCGCAAAGCTACCTGGCCAGCTGGTTCGAAGACGGCTTCGGGCAATTGGGGCTGCGTGGTGAAGATGGCCGTATGGAGCGTTTCGCCAGTGCCTACACACGCTTTCGCAGCCTGGCCATGGACAGCGAACACCTGTATGCCATTGCCGCGTCGCCCATCAGCCCACCGGCGGTCATTGCCATTGACCGCAGCAACCATGAAGTACGCGTGCTGGCCGGTGGTGCCGAAATACTGCCAGCAGGGCAAATCAGCCTGCCGCAGTCAATCCATTACGGCAGTGACGGCGAGCAGGCCCATGGTTTCTTCTACCCGCCAGCGCAGTCAAAAAGCGCGGCACCGCTGGTGGTGTTCATCCACGGCGGGCCAACCTCAGCCTGCTATCCCGTGCTCGACCCGCGCATCCAGTACTGGACCCAGCGTGGCTTTGCCGTGGCCGACCTCAACTACCGGGGCAGCACCGGCTATGGTCGGGAATACCGCCAGGCACTGAACCAGCGCTGGGGCGAAAGTGATGTGGCCGATGCCTGCGCGGTGGTCGAATACCTGGCTGCTCAAGGCCTGGTCGACAAGCAAAAGGCGTTCATCCGCGGCGGTAGCGCCGGTGGCTACACCACCTTGTGCGCCTTGGCGTTCCATGACGTGTTCCGCGCCGGCGCCAGCCTGTACGGGGTCAGCGACCCGATAGCCCTGGGCCGGGCCACCCACAAGTTCGAGGGCGATTACCTGGACTGGCTGATCGGCGACCCGCAGCGCGACACTGAACGCTATCGCCAGCGCACGCCGCTGCTGCATGCGCAGCGCATCAAGGTGCCGGTGATTTTCTTCCAGGGTGAGCTGGATGCGGTAGTGGTGCCGGAGCAGACACGCGCCATGTTGGCGGCGCTACAGGCCAACGGGATCGACGCTGAAGGGTATTTTTATGCGCAGGAGCGGCACGGGTTCCGCAAGGCGGAGAACCTGGCGCATGCCTTGGAAGAAGAGTGGAAATTCTATTGCCGGGTATTGGCGCAATAGTTCCAGACGCCCCTGCAGGAGCGACCTTGCGTTGCTCCTGCAGGGACCAATCTCTGCCTGTATCAACGCTTGGCGATGATATACACCGCATGCACGATCCCCGGAATGTACCCCAGCAAGGTCAGCAGAATATTCAGCCAGAACGCCCCGCCAAACCCCACCTGCAGAAACACGCCCAGAGGTGGCAGAAGAATGGCGATGATGATGCGAATAAAGTCCATGCGAGTATCTCCTGAAGGGTTACATCAAAGACTAGCTCCCAGCCGTAGAGGTTCCACAGGCAAAAAAAAACGCCCCGGGCCGAATGAAACAGGCCAGGGGCGATGCGCAGGAACGCCAGACGGTTCGTTGAATTCTTGGGCAGGCCGCTACGCCGGCACTTCGCGACGGGCCTGCTGTTGGGCATGCAGGCGGGCGAAAGCGCGCGCCAGGCGCAGCAGCATTTCGTCGATGTTTCCTTTGCTCACAGTCAGCGCCGGTGAAAAGCGCACTACATCCACTTGCGGCGCGTTGAGCAGCAGGCCTTCGTGCAGGGCCGCAGCCACCAGTTCGCGGGCCAGGTTTTCTTTCAGTTGCAGGGCCCATAGCAGCCCGTGACCGCGCACTTCACCCTGACCATAGCGCCCGGTCAGGCGGCTCAGGCCTTCACGCAGGTGGCGACCGTTGTCCTGGACCTGGGCCAGAAAGCCAGGTTCCAGCACGCTGTCCAGCACCGCCAGGCCGGCGGCGCACATCAGCGCGTTGCCGTGATGGCTGCCTTCCAGCTCGCCAGGCTCGGCGCAGCATGCCTTGCCCCTCGCCAACAAGGCGGCCAGCGGCACGCCGCCCCCCAGGCCCTTGCCCAAGGTGATGATGTCGGCGCGCACGCCATAGAGCTCCTCGGCCAGCAGCGCACCACAGCGACCAATACCGGTCTGCACTTCATCGAGGATCAGCAGGATGCCCAGTTCGCGGCAGAGCGTTTCCACGCCCTTGAGGTATTCCTGAGTAGCGGGAATAACGCCCGCCTCACCCTGAATCGGCTCGAGCATGATTGCCACGGTGCGTGAATCCACCTCGGCGTGCAGCGCCGCCAGGTCATTGAACGGCACCTTGCTGAAACCCGGCAGGCCAGGTTCGCAGCGATTGCACGGCAACGGGTCGGACGCGGACAGCGCACCGAGGCTACGGCCATGGCAGGCTTGGCTGGCGGTAATGATGTGATAGGCGCCATTGCGGTGCAGTTGGCCCCACTTACGCGCCAGCTTGATAGCCCCTTCACAGGCCTCGGCACCGCTGTTGAGCAGGTAGGCCTGGTCACTGCCGGTACTCTGACACAGCCGGTTGACCAGCCCCAGCAGGCCACGGTTGTGGAAACCCGAGCCTGGGTTGATCAACGCCTGAGCCTGGTTGCCCAACGCTTTGACCAGCACGCTGGGGCTGTGGCCCAAGCTGTTGACCGCACCGCCCTGAGTGAAGTCCAGGTAGGCATGCCCTTCGTTGTCCCACAACCACGAGCCCTGGCCACGCACGAATACCTGCGCTGCACGTTCGGCGCCGGGCATCAGGCGCTCAGGCGACAGCTCAGTCGCGTGCGGCACGATCACCGGCGCACACTTGGGCTCGGCGACGGCGGCAGGAGCCGAGCGGCGCAGGTTGAACAGGTTCATCAAGGGCTCCAACCAATCACGGTAAAGGGCAGCCACGGTGCGGTCTTGGTGCCGACACTCGATATTTTGCCTTGCCTATCAAAAGTGTTTTTCATCCGGGGTAACAATCGACCGAATCATCGCTGTAACCCTTTGGAATACGGCGATAGACTAGGCCTCAGCAGGGTTTTCGACCATTTCGTTTTTCCAGCATTTTCGATAAGTGTTGCTTATGGATTTCCGCCAACTGCGTTATTTCGTCGCGGTGTACGAAGAAGGTCACGTAGGCCGTGCCGCCGAACGCCTGTCGCTGTCACAGCCGGCGCTTTCCCAGCAGATTCGCCAGTTGGAGCACAGCCTCGACCTGAGCCTGTTCGAGCGCAGCAACAAACGCTTGCTGCCGACCCTGGCCGCCCACACCTTGTACAACCATGCCCTGCCGTTGCTCGACGGCCTGCAGCGTGCCCACGAGGCCATGCGCAACTTCAAGGGCCAGTCGCTGCGCACCTTGGCTATCGGTGTATTGCAGACCGTGCGGCCAAGCCTGATACCGCAGTTGCTTGAACGGCTGCGCAAGGCTCAACCTCACCTGGTCGTGCAGATTTACGAGTTGTCGGGGTTGGAGATCGAACGGCGCCTGCTCAACGGTAACCTGGACATCGGCATCAGCTATTTGCCGCCGCGCCAGCCAGGGCTGCATGGCCTGCTGTTGTACGAAGACGAGTTGCAGTTGGTCATACCCGATACCCACCCGCTGAAGGACTTCAAGAAGGTGTCCATCCGCCAGGCCGCCGAGTTGCCCATGCTGATGCTGGGCGAGGAGTTCCAGATCCGTCAGATCTGGCAGGCGCAGCTGGCCAGCCAGGGCCGACGGCCGCAGGTGCAGGCAGAGATGAACAATATGGCAGGGATTCTCGATAGCCTCGCGCACACAGCGCTGGCGACCATTCTGCCGGGGCGCGCCAAGGAGGCCGCCGAAGATGATCAGGGGCTGCTGTGGAAGCCGTTGAGCGAGCCGCGCGTGCCATTGAAGGTTGGCCTCGTATTTCGCGATGCCCAGCGCCAGCAGGCCTCTGTAGAGTTGCTGCGCACATTGCTTGAGGAAGAGACGGACGCCCGCCTGTTGGGTGCATCACCGCTGGATGTGCTGGCTTAAAACACGCACATAAAGAAAACCCCGCCGAAGCGGGGTTTTCCAGACTGTTTCCCTGTGACATCCGTATCGCCCCGCCATCCTGGCAGGTGGTCCTTCGTCGTCATCCTTGATCTGTCCTTTGCGCTTCCTGCGCAACGTCCATGTGGTAAAGATTAACCGTGGATCCAATCTTAGAACAGTGGTGAAAAGTCACCACGTCGTGTAGGAAAAAGCTTACACAGAGGGTTCATTCACAGATATGCGATGGCTGGGACCGCTTCCACCTATCCAAACTTAGGCGATACCTGTGGGAGCGGCCTTGCGTCGCGACTGGGCTGCGCAGCAGCCCCAACAATCGATCAGAACTGCTCGGCATCCAGCAGGTACAGCGACTCACTTCCCGCCTTCACCGAAGCCACCAGCGAATGCACCCGTGGCAGCAACCGCGCGAAGTAGAACCGCGCCGTACCCAGCTTGCCCGAATAGAACGGCGCATCCCCCTCGCCCGCCTGGGCCGCCCGCGCCATCAGTGCCCACATGTAGCCATAGGCAACATAGCCAAAGGCATGCAGGTACTCGACCGAAGCCGCGCCAATTTCATTCGGGTTGCCCTTGGCCTGCTGCAATACCCACTCGGTCAACCCGTCGAGCTGGTCGAGCGAAGCGCCCAGTGGCTTGGTGAATTCGTCCAATTCGCTGCCCGCACGGTTAATGAACTGGCGAATCTCGTCAGAGAACAGCTTGTAGTATGCCCCGCCGCTGGCCACCACCTTACGCCCCATCAGGTCGAGGGCCTGGATGCCATTGGTACCCTCGTAAATCTGGGTAATGCGCACATCGCGCACCAACTGCTCCTGCCCCCACTCACGAATGTAACCATGCCCGCCGAATACCTGCTGGCCGTGCACTGCGCACTCCAGGCCCAGGTCGGTGAGGAATGCCTTCGCCACCGGCGTCAGCAGTGCCACCAGCTCTTCGCTGCGTTTGCGCACGCTGGCGTCTTCGCTGTACTTGGCACTGTCCAGTTGCATGGCCACGTAGGTGGAGAAAGCGCGGCCACCCTCGATCAGCGCCTTCATGGTCAACAGCATGCGACGCACATCCGGGTGGACGATGATCGGGTCAGCAGCCTTGTCCTTGGCTTGTGGGCCGGTCGGGGCACGGCTTTGCAGGCGATCGCGGGCGTACTCCACGGCATTCTGGTAGGAGCGCTCGGCCGACGCCAGGCCTTGAATGCCGACGCCCAGGCGCTCGTAGTTCATCATGGTGAACATGGCCGCCAGGCCTTTGTTCGGCTCACCGACGATGTAGCCGACAGCTTCGTCGAAGTTCATCACACAGGTAGCCGAAGCCTGGATGCCCATTTTGTGCTCGATCGAGCCGCAAGTGGCCGGGTTCCGCGCGCCGAGGCTACCGTCTTCGTTGACCAGGAATTTCGGCACCAGGAACAGCGAAATACCTTTCGGCCCCGCCGGTGCATCCGGCAACTTGGCCAGCACAAGATGGATGATGTTCTCGGTCAGGTCGTGTTCGCCACCCGTGATGAAGATCTTGGTACCGCTGACCTTGTAGCTGCCGTCAGCCTGGGGCTCGGCCTTGGTGCGGATAATGCCCAGGTCAGTACCGGCATGCGGCTCGGTCAGGCACATGGAGCCGGCCCAAACGCCGGCATACATGTTCGGAAGGTATTTTTCCTTCAAGGCCTCGCTGGCGTGGGCGTTGATCGACAGGCAGGCGCCGGCGGTCAGCATCGGGTACAGGCCGAAGGCCAGGCTGGACGCGTTGACCATTTCCTCCACCTGGGCCGAGATGGCCTTGGGCATACCCATACCGCCGAACAGCGGATCGCCGCCCACGCCCACCCAGCCGCCTTCAGCGTAAGTGTTGTAGGCCTCGATGAACCCGGCTGGGGTGCGTACCGCGCCGTTGTCCCAGTGGCAGCCCTCTTCGTCGGCGGCGCGGCTGAGCGGCGCAATGGTCCTGGCGGTTACCTTGCCGGCTTCTTCCAGCACGGCGATGGCTGTGTCGGCATCGACAACCTCGGCCAGCCCGGGCAACTGCGTCCACTGCTCGGCCACGTTGAAGACTTCATTCAGTACGAAGCGCATGTCGCGCAGGGGCGCTTTATAGTCAGCCATGACAACCTCTCGCTAGTCGGGTCGGGGCGGTCTCGGGGAACCGCGACACTGGGGTTACTGGCAGTGTAACCGAACAACTTTTGCGAGACATAGGGTCATCAATAGACTGCATAGTCTCGCCTGGTCACGCCGTGCGCACTGCCCCACGCAGTGATTGTCGCCCATGCACCATGACACAATTGCGCCCCGCGCCTTTGGCACTGTAGAGCGCCTGGTCGGCGGATTTCAGCACCGCCTCGGGGTTGCGATGATCGGCCTGGCGCTCGGCCACGCCGATACTGATGGTGACCGAGACGGTGCCGCCGGTGCTGCCAGCCCGGCGCTGGCGCCCGGCGGTATCATCCTGCGGGCGGTTGTGCTGATCGCGCAGGTGCATCACGTAATTGGCGATCACTTCACGCACGGCTTCCACATGCGGCACGCATTCCGCGGCAGTCTTGCCGGCGAACACCAGAGCGAACTCTTCCCCGCCATAACGGTAGGCGCGGCCACCGCCGGTGACCTTGGACAAACGGCTGGCGACCAACCGCAGCACTTGGTCACCGACATCGTGGCCGTGGGTGTCGTTGAATTTCTTGAAGTGGTCGACATCGGTCATGGCGATCACATAGTTACGCCCCAGGCGCTGCATGCGCTCGTTCAGGGCACGGCGCCCCGGCAGGCCAGTCAGCTCGTCACGGAAGGCCATCTGATAAGCCTCGTGCGCCACTGCTGCGGCGATCATCAGCATTACCTGGCTGCACATGATGTTCAAGGTAAACGGCAGGATGAAGGTTTGCGGCAGCATCCAGAAAATGCCCAGCAGGCCGATCAACTGGGCGGCATGCAGCGGCCGGGGTGCACGCAGGTACTGCACCACCAGCAGAATGAACACACCCAGGAACAGCGGGTAGACCATCTGGATCAGGCTCATCCAGTGGCCATGCAAAGCCGGCCAGCGGATCTCCGCCAACCAGGTCAGCAACGCCTCGGGGTAGCTTTGCTGGAGGGCCACCGCCACACTGCCCACGGCAAACAGCACGGCACCGCGAGCGACCAGGTCCTGCAGCAGGTGCGTACGCTCCTGCCAGGCGCCATACAGCCCGAACAGCGCCGGCAGCAACAGGCAGACAAGGTGGAAGATCACCGCGGCGTCCTCACGCACGCGGCCATGGTCACGGTAGAAGTCGGTCTGGGTATCGAGCAGGAAGTAGGCGATGTACACCGTCAGCATCAGGAACAGCTCACGCTGGCGGCGGTACACCGCACAGTAGGCGCCGCCCAGCAGTAGAACCAAGGTAGGCAGGACATTGAACAGCGATGTGAAAAAGACGCTGAGGTCTCTCACATAGGCTGCGGCGAGCCCTGCCAGCAACAAGAACAGCGACGGCAGGAAGTGGCTTGCGCGAACAGCGTTAAGACGAAACAAGGGTAATCTCCAACCCGGCAGATCAATAATGGCATTGTGCCCTCACTTCATCGGCAGTGCACTGGAACAGTTGAATTTGCGGTTGGATGAACGAACTTCCCATGCACCGTGTCGCATCCTTCGCGGGTAAACCCGTTCCTACGACGGCCTGCGTTCAACCCCTGATGTGTGGCCACCACCGATCAGTGTGGTAGGAGCGGGTTTACCCGCGAATACGGTGGTGGCGGCAACGGTGAACGGCGGGTGAAAATTGGCCAGCAAGGCCGGCCCTTTCGCGGGTAAACCCGCTCCTACGAGGGACCACGCTGAACCTGAAGACGTAAAAAACCCGCCTGCCGGTCAGGGCAGGCGGGTTTTGGGTACAGCGCCAGTATCAGTACGACAGACCGAAGTGCTCTTCGTCCATCGCCATCAGGTTGTTGGCGCCCGACAGCATGGTCGCCACATGGGTACGGGTACGTGGCAGGATGCGCTGGAAGTAGAAGCGGGCTGTCTGCAGCTTGGCGGTGTAGAACGCCTCCTCGCTGGTGCCGGCTGCCAGTTTCTCGGCGGCCAGGCGGGCGATGTCGGCCCAGAAGTAGGCCAGGCAGGCATAGCCGGAGTACATCAGGTAATCGACCGAAGCCGCACCCACTTCTTCACGGTCCTTCATGGCAGCCATGCCCACTTTCATGGTCAGCTCGCCCCACTCCTTGTTGATGGCCGCCAGCGGTTCGACGAACTCCTTGACCGCTTCGTTACCTTCCTGCGCCTGGCAGAACTTGTGCACGATCTTGGTGAAGCCCTTCAGTGCTTCGCCCTGAGTCATCAGCACTTTGCGACCGAGCAGGTCGAGGGCCTGAATACCGGTAGTGCCTTCGTACAGCATGGAGATACGGCTGTCGCGCACGTTCTGCTCCATGCCCCATTCGGCGATGAAGCCATGGCCACCGTAGATCTGTACGCCGTGGTTTGCGGCTTCGAAACCGACTTCGGTCATGAATGCCTTGGCGATCGGGGTCAGGAACGCCAGCAGGGCGTCAGCCTTCTTGCGCTCTTCTTCGTCCTGGCTGTACTTGACGATGTCCACCTGCTTGGCGGTGAAGTAAACCATCGCGCGGTTGCCTTCGGCGAAGGCCTTCATGGTCAGCAGCATGCGGCGCACGTCGGGATGGACGATAATCGGGTCAGCGGCCTTGTCCGGTGCTTTTGGGCCGGTCAGGGAACGCATCTGCAGGCGCTCACGGGCGTACTTCAAGCCACCCTGGAACGCGACCTCGGCGTGAGCCAGGCCTTGCAGCGCGGTACCCAGACGAGCAGTGTTCATGAAGGTGAACATGCAGTTCAGGCCTTTGTTGGCTGGGCCGATCAGGTAGCCGGTGGCAGCATCGAAGTTCATGACGCAGGTGGCGTTACCGTGGATGCCCATCTTGTGTTCGATCGAGCCGCAGCTCACGCCGTTGCGCTCGCCCACACCGCCTTCGGCGTTGGGCAGGAACTTCGGCACGATGAACAGTGAAATACCCTTGGTGCCGGCCGGTGCGTCCGGCAGGCGGGCCAGAACGATATGGACGATGTTGTCGGCCATGTCGTGCTCACCGGCCGAAATGAAGATCTTGGTGCCCGACACTTTGTAGCTACCATCGGCCTGTGGCTCGGCCTTGGTGCGCAGCATGCCCAGGTCGGTCCCGCAGTGCGGTTCAGTCAGGCACATGGTGCCGGTCCACTCGCCGGACACCAGCTTGGTCAGGTAGGTGTGCTGCTGCTCGGCAGTGCCATGCGCAGAAATAGTGTTCATCGCGCCATGCGACAGGCCTGGGTACATACCCCACGACCAGTTCGAGCCACCGACCATTTCGCTCAGGGCCAGGCCCAGCGATTCTGGCAGGCCTTGGCCGCCATGTTCGACGTCATGTGCCAGGCTCGGCCAGCCGCCTTCGACGAACTGCTGGTAGGCTTCCTTGAAGCCGGTTGGGGTTTTCACCCCCGATTCGCTCCAGGTGCAGCCTTCCTGGTCACCCACGCGGTTCAGCGGCGACAACACCTGCTCACAGAACTTCGCGCCTTCTTCAAGGATCGCGTCGACCATGTCGGGCGTGGCGTCCTGGCAGCCCGGCAGGCTCTGATAGTGCGCCTCATAGCCAAGCAGCTCGTCGCGAACGAAGCGGATATCACGCAAGGGGGCTTTGTAGTCAGGCATTGCGATGAACCTCTAGGTGAGTTCTGTGGGGTGACCCGCGCTTGGCGGAAGCCGATCAAACAGTTGTTTGAAACTTACGTTTAGCTCAGCTTTCTGTCAAGGATGGACTATGGTGCCATTTACGCCACGAAAAATGGCAAATCAGTCATGCCATGGCACAAACCCTTGTAGGAGCGGGCTTGCCCGCGAAGAGGCCCGACCAGACAAAATTGTTGTCTGATCGGACGCATTCGCGGGCAAGCCCGCTCCTACAAGGGCAGGCGCTGAAATAAGGGATGAAGCAAATGTTCAGGCGTAGGTGTCGATGATCCGGCCAAGCATTTCGTCGGATGCCTTGACGACCTTTGCGCCGAGCTCGACTTCGGTCTTGCCCACCGCCTGTTGCACGACACTGGTGGCCAAGTCCATCTGCTGGCTGCGGTCGACCGCGCGCAGGCGTTCGGCCTGAAAATCGCTGGACTGGCTAGTGGCGGTACGTTCGGCAGTGGTGTTGGCGATCTGGCTGGCGGCCTGATCGACGCGGTTCTGGCCGGTCTGGATTGCGCTCAGGCCCGCGTAGTAGGCGGAGCTACCGGTGATTTCCATGTCAGGACTCCATTGACGCTGGATGACGAACAGCCCCAATTAAAACAGGCTAGGGGCGAAAAGGCCCGTTTAAATCCCTAATAGCTCAATGCCAGTTGATAGGCCTTGGGTATTCCTGCACTGGCCGCTTCGCGGGTAAACCCGCGCCCACAACGGTATGCGTTCCCTCGTAGGAGCGGGTTTACCCGCGAAGAGGCCGGGCCTGCAACACACTAATCCAACAGATCCAGCTGCAGATGCTCAGCCACCATGTCGGCACTGGCCTGCTTGAGCTTGGGCACCCGCCCCAGGCAAGGCGCCGGCAGGCGCTCTGCAAGGCTGGCCAGGTTCTCTTCCAGGCGTGAGGTGCGCGGCTCGATGATGTTTGCCACCCAACCCGCCAACTGCAGCCCATCACGCTCGATCGCTTCGGCGCTGAGCAAGGCATGGCTGATGCAACCCAACCGCACGCCTACCACCAGAATCACCGGCAACCGCAGGGCAACGGCAAGGTCGGACAGGTTTTCCAGGCCCGACAGCGGTACACGCCAGCCACCGGCCCCCTCTATCAAGGTGAAGTCGGCATTTTGTTGCAGCACATTGCGCATCGCCGCGAGCAGTTCAGGTACAGCCAGCGTCACCCCTGCCTCGCGCGCCGCCACATGCGGGGCTATAGCAGGCTCGAAGGCAAACGGATTGACCTGCTCATAGGGCAGCTTGACCGTGCTTTCGTCGATCAGCGCCAGGGCATCGCTATTGCGCAGGCCTTTCGGCGTCATGGTGCAGCCCGAGGCCACCGGCTTGGCACCCAGCGTGCTCATGCCCTGCAAACGCGCCGCATGCAACAGGCCGGCGGCGATGGTGGTCTTGCCGACATCGGTATCGGTACCCGCAATGAAAAAGGCCTGGCTCATCGTGCTCCCCTTACACCTGTGGCTTGCGCAACACACCATAGACCACTTGATAGGTGGCTGGCAGCCCCGCGGGCTGGCGAAATGCCTCATAGGCCTGCAACAGGCCCTGCATTCGCGCCCGGCCGGTGAGGCCGGAAGGTCGCCCAGGGTTCAGATTGTGCGCCCCCAACGCCTTCAGTTCGTGGGTCAGGCTGCGCACATCCGGGTAGTGCAGCACATGCGGGCACCGCTCTAGCTCAAGCTGTTCAAAACCGCTGGCTGCGCACAGGCGCTGATAGTCTTCGAAACGGCGGAAGCGGTTTACATGCACCAGGCCATCCACCGCCTGCCAGCTGGCGCGCAGTTCGTCGAGGGTGCCCACGCACAGGCTGCTGAAGGCCAGTACACCGCCTGGGCACAGCACCCGCTGCGCCTCGGCCAGCACACTGGCGAACTGATCGCACCACTGCACCGCCAGGCTGGAAAACACCAGGTCGATGCTGCCATCGCGCAGCGGCAAACGCTCGGCGTCGCCAACCACGTGATACTGCGCCCCACCCTTAACATGACGGGCATGAAGCAACATGCCCTCGGCAATATCCACCGCCACGCCGCTGGCCTGGGCGAAACGCTCAGCCAGCATGCGGCTGAAATGGCCGGTGCCACTGCCCAGGTCCAGCCAGTGTGACGGCTGCAGGCCTGCCGGCAACTGCTCCAGCAGGCTCAGGCCTACAGCGCGCTGAAGGGCCGCCACGCTGTCGTAGCTGGCCGCGGCGCGGGAGAACGAGGCCGCCACCTGGCGCTTGTCGGGTAATGCGCCGGGCAGGGTCGGACGGGAAAGGTCAGTCATCGCCACTCTCATGCAGAAAACTCTTGATGCCCGCCGCCAGCTCCTGCGGGTACTCCAGCAGGAACGCGTGGGAACTGTCTTCGACCAGGCCCACTTCTACATCGGGCAACAGCTCGCTCAACGCCTTTGCCGCCTCTGCCGGCACTAGTGCATCGCTGCCGGCGAACAGGTGCAGTTGCGGGCCATCATAGGCCTGCAAGGCTTCACGGGTGTCCAGCTTGGCCAGCACTTCAAGGCCAGTGGCCAGGTACAACGGGTCGGTATCCGGCACGCCGACACCCAGTTGGCGCAACAGGGTGCGCGGCTGCAGGGCGCCGTCGCTGCACAGGGTACGGAAGCGCTTGAGGGTAACCTGAGTATGGTTGCGGCAACCGTCGAGGAAGGTGCCGAAGGTGTCTTCGGCCATGCCATGGGGCCAATCTGGCCGGGCCAGGAAGCTGGGGTTGCTGGCCAAGGTCAGCAGCCCGCAGCAGTGGTCGCCACGCTTGTGCGCCAGCGCGCTGGCCAACATGCCACCCAGTGACCAGCCACCCAGCCAGACATTGTTGGGCAGCTTGCGGTCCAGATGGTCGATCCAGGCCTGCACATCGCTGTGGGCCAGTTCTGGCAGGGGCATCAGCTCTACCTGCAGGCGGGCGTCCTGGGCTCGCAGGCTAGCGGCCAGCGGCTCCAGCGCAGCAGTTCCCAAGCCCCAGCCGGGCAATAGAACAAGTCGATTACGCATCGGCGTTCTCCAACTGTGGATAACACTCGGCCAATGCATTCAACAATAGCTGCACCTGCGCCTCGCTGTGTGCGGCGCTCAGGGTTACCCGCAGGCGTGCGCTGCCAGCCGGCACGGTGGGTGGACGGATGGCCGTCACCAGCAAGCCGCGCTCACGCAGCAGGCGTGACAGGCGCAACGCCTGCGCACTGTCGCCGATCACGATGGGCTGGATCGGCGTCGGGCTGTCCATCAACTGCAGCCCCAGCTGCTGCGCGCCTTCTCGGAACTGGCGAATCAAGGCTGCCAGGTGCTCACGACGCCAGGTTTCGCGGCGCAGCAGCTCCAGGCTCTTGAGTGTGGCGCAGGCCAGCGCCGGTGGCTGGCTGGTGGTGTAGATATAGGGGCGGGCGAACTGTACCAGCGCCTCGATCAGCGCTTCGCTGCCAGCAACAAAGGCGCCCGCAGTGCCGCAAGCCTTGCCCAGCGTGCCGATCAGCACCGGTACGTCATCCACGCCCAGGCCAAAGTGCTCGACGATGCCGCCGCCCTGTGCGCCCAAGGTACCCAGGCCATGGGCATCGTCAACCATCAGCCAGGCTCCGCGGGCACGGGCGACATCAGCCAGCGCCGGCAGGTCGGCCAGGTCACCGTCCATGCTGAATACGCCATCGGTCACCACCAGGGTATTGCCGACTGCCTTGTCCAGGCGGCTGGCCAGGCTGGCCGGGTCGTTGTGCAGGTAGCGGTTGAAGCGGGCACCACTGAGCAGCCCGCCATCCAGCAGCGAGGCATGGTTGAGGCGGTCTTGCAGTACCGTGTCGCCCTGCCCCACCAGCGCGGTGATGGCGCCCAGATTGGCCATATAGCCGGTGGAGAACAACAGGGCGCGCGGGCGGCCGGTGAGTTCAGCCAGTGCCTCTTCAACCTGATGGTGCGGGGTGCTGTGGCCAACCACCAGGTGCGAGGCACCACCTCCCACACCCCAGCGCTCGGCGCCGGCCTGCCAGGCGGCGATCACCTCGGGGTGGTTGGCCAGGCCCAGGTAGTCATTGCTGCAGAAGGCCAGCAACCGCTGGCCGTCGACCACCACTTCCGGCCCTTGCGGGCTTTCCAGCAATGGCCGCTGCCGATACAGGTCTGCGGCGCGCCGTTCGGCCAGGCGCGCTGCCAGGTCGAAAGCCATGTCAGGCTGTCGCGGCGTCGTAGAACATCTCGCTGCTGCGCTGCTCGACCAGCGCTTGCTCGATGGCTGCCTGGTGCACTTCGTCGGCGTGCTCTTCACGCGCTTCGGGCTTGATGCCCAGGCGTGCGAACAGCTGCATGTCCTTGTCGGCCTGGGGGTTGGCGGTGGTCAACAGCTTTTCGCCGTAGAAGATCGAGTTGGCGCCCGCCATAAAGGCCAGGGCCTGCATCTGCTCGTTCATCTGCTCGCGGCCGGCGGACAGGCGCACGTGAGACTTGGGCATGAGGATCCGGGCCACGGCCAGCATACGGATAAAGTCGAACGGGTCGACGTCCTCTTCCTCAGCCAGCGGCGTGCCGGCCACCTTGACCAGCATGTTGATCGGCACCGACTCCGGATGCTCCGGTAGGTTGGCCAGCTGGATCAGCAGGCCGGCACGGTCATCCAGCGACTCACCCATGCCCAGAATGCCACCAGAGCAGATTTTCATCCCGGCATCGCGCACGTAGGCCAGGGTCTGCAGGCGCTCGCTGTAGGTACGCGTGGTGATGATGCTGCCGTAGAACTCCGGCGAGGTGTCGAGGTTGTGGTTGTAGTAGTCCAGACCAGCCTGGGCCAGGGCCTTGGTCTGCTCCTGGTCGAGTTTGCCGAGGGTCATGCAGGTTTCCAGGCCCATGGCCTTGACGCCTTTGACCATCTCCAGCACGTAGGGCATGTCTTTGGCCGACGGGTGTTTCCACGCCGCCCCCATGCAGAAACGGGTAGAACCGATGGCTTTGGCGCGGGCAGCTTCCTCCAGCACCTTCTGCACTTCCATCAGCTTCTGTTTCTCCAGCCCGGTGTTGTAGTGACCGGACTGCGGACAATATTTGCAATCTTCCGGACAGGCGCCGGTCTTGATCGACAGCAAGGTCGAAACCTGCACGCGGTTGGGGTCGAAATGCGCGCGGTGCACGGTCTGCGCCTGGAACAGCAAGTCATTGAACGGTTGCTGGAACAGCGCCTTGACCTCGGCCAGGGACCAGTCGTGACGTGTTGTTGCAGTTGTGCTGGCGCTCATCGGCGTTTCCTTGTTTAGGCTGTAGCTGGCGCCGGGACAGGAAAGCCCGCCAGCGCATCACGGATAGCTCGCATAGTCATGGAAGGCCTATGAACTGTCAACTGCACTGGAAGCGACTGGTTTACAAGTGCTCACTTATTAATCAGAAGTGCTTGTTATGCGATGAGCCTGCCGAACAGCATTACCCGCTGTGCATCACCTGCGAACAGGCGCTGCCCTGGCTGGGTGATCAGTGCCGGCATTGCGCCCTGCCCCTGCCTATGGCCGGCTTGACCTGCGCCCCATGTGGCCGCTGCTTGCCGGCCTTCGATCAGGTCATTGCCCTGTGGCATTTCGGCTTTCCGGTTGACACGTTGATCAGCCGTTTCAAGCACAATCGCCAATGGCCTTTGGGGCGCCTGATGGCTGAACTGCTGGGGCAGGGGCTGCTGTATCGCTATGCCGAAGGGTTGCCTCGCCCTGACCTGCTGTTGCCTGTGCCTTTGGCCAGGCGTCGACTGCGCGAGCGGGGGTTCAACCAGGCAGGGATGCTTGGGCGGTGGTTGTCATCGCACGTCGGCGTAACCTGCAACGAGCGTTTGCTGGTCCGCACACGCGAGACACCGGCACAGCAACATCTGGGCGCCAAGGCACGGCAGCGCAATTTACGCCAGGCGTTCGCGGTAAAGGGCGAACTGGAAGGCAAGCATGTCGCCATCGTCGATGATGTGTTGACCACCGGTGCCACTGCGCAGGCTATCGCCCAGGCACTGCGCAAGGCAGGTGCGCGGCGGGTGGATGTGTATTGCCTGGCACGTACGCCCAAACCGGGGTATGTATGACCAGGCGCGACCTGCCCATTTGTAAAGCACCCTTGTATACGGAATACCCATGTCCCTACCCTCCGTTCTCACCCAGCACATCGCCCGCCGCCCACAGCGCATCGCGCTGCTGCAGCACATTGCCGAACAAGGCTCGATCACCCGCGCCGCCAAGGCCGCGGGTATCAGCTACAAGGCGGCCTGGGATGCCATCGACGAGCTCAACAATCTGGCCAGCCAGCCCTTGGTCAAGCGCAGCACCGGTGGCCGTGGCGGTGGCGGTGCGCATCTGTCGCCGGAAGGCGAGCGGGTGTTGCGCCTGTACCAAAGGCTGCAGGCCCTGCAGGCACAAATCCTTGAGGCCGCCGAAGAATCCGGCGACCTCGACCTGCTCGGGCGCCTGATGCTACGCACCAGTGCGCGCAACCAGTTGCAGGGCCAGGTCAGCGGACTGCGCCCTGAAGGCCGGTATGACCGCGTCAGCCTGGCATTGGGTGGCGGGTTGGAGATCGATGCGCTGATCACCCACGACAGCACGGCGCGCCTGGAGCTGACCCTGGGAACGATGGTGGTGGCGCTGCTAAAGGCCGGGTGGGTGCGGTTGCTGGCGCAAGAGGAAGAAGCCGAGGGAGGCAGCAACTGTTTGAGCGCAACGGTGGAAGAAGTGCTGGCCGAGGAGGATGGCCCCAGCGAGGTCAGGCTGGCGCTGGGTAATGGTCAGACGTTGTGTGCCATTGCAGAGGCGCAGTGGTTGGCTGGGCAACAAGTGGCGGCCGGCAGCTCGGTGCGGGTGCAGTTCCATCCGTCCTATGTGCTGATCGGGATACCGGCATAGCCTGGCCACACGGCAAGCGGATTGCGGGCCTGCCTGTGAAGAAGCCGGCACAGGCATAACGCGCTACCATGGCCCCACGCCGCTTACCCTCCGGAGCCACCATGTCCCACCCCTTCGACACCCTCACCCCCGACCTGGTCCTGGACGCAGTGGAAAGCCTGGGCTTTCTCAGCGACGCTCGGGTGCTGGCGCTGAACAGCTACGAGAACCGCGTGTACCAGGTGGGCATCGAAGACGCGCAGCCGTTGATTGCCAAGTTCTACCGCCCAGGCCGCTGGAGCGATGCAGCCATCCTCGAAGAACACGCCTTCACGGCCGAACTCGCCGACTGCGAAGTCCCGGTGGTTGCGCCCATGCAGCACGATGACCGCACTTTGTTCGAACACAAGGGCTTCCGCTTCACGCTGTTCCCCCGTCGCGGCGGCCACGCCCCCGAACCTGGCAACCTCGACCAGTTGTATCGCCTGGGCCAGTTACTTGGCCGCCTGCATGCCGTGGGCGCCAGCAAGCCGTTCAAGCACCGTGAGGCACTGGCTGTGGACAACTTTGGCCACGCCTCGCTGAACACCTTGCTGGAGGGTAATTTTGTCCCGCGTGAACTGCTGCCGGCGTTCGAGTCCGTGGCCCGCGATCTGCTCAAGCGGGTGGAGGAAATCTACGCTCGCACACCACACCAGCTCATCCGCCTGCACGGCGACCTGCACCCCGGCAACCTGATGCACCGTGACGAGGTGTACCACGTGGTCGACCTCGACGATTGCCGCATGGGCCCAGCGGTGCAAGATCTGTGGATGATGCTGGCCGGCAACCGTGAGGAGCGCCTGGGGCAACTGGCCGAGCTGATCGACGGCTACAACGAGTTCCACGACTTCGACCCGCGCGAACTGGCCCTGATCGAGCCCCTGCGCGCCCTGCGCCAGCTGCACTATAGCGCCTGGCTGGCAAGGCGCTGGGACGACCCGGCGTTCCCGCCCAGCTTCCCTTGGTTCGGCCAGCCACGCTACTGGGGCGACCAGATTCTCGCCTTGCGCGAACAGATGGCTGCGCTGGATGAAGCTCCGCTGAAATTGTTCTAGAAGCACGCCCGCCTCTGTCTACAATAGGCGTCGCTTTATTTAGCAACCTAAGCAAGGATTCTGCATGCACGCCGCAAACCCGCGTCGCGGGTACATACTGGGCTTGAGCGCCTACATCATCTGGGGCCTTTTCCCCCTCTACTTCAAGGCAATCCAGAGCGTCCCGGCGGTGGAGATCATTGTCCACCGGGTGCTCTGGTCAGCACTGTTCGGCTCGCTGCTGCTACTGGTGTGGAAACACCCCGGCTGGTGGCGTGAACTGCGCAACAACCCGCGCCGGCTGGGCATCCTGGCACTGAGCGGGGCACTGATCGCCGGTAACTGGCTGACCTACGTGTGGTCGGTGAACAACGGCCGTATGCTCGAGGCCAGCCTGGGCTATTACATCAACCCGCTGATCAATGTACTGCTGGGCATGCTGATTCTTGGTGAGCGCCTGCGCCGCCTGCAATGGCTGGCGGTGGGCATGGCTGCCGTGGGTGTGGCGCAGCAGGTGTGGCAAGTGGGCAGCCTGCCGTGGGTGTCGCTGGTGCTGGCGTTGAGCTTCGGCTTCTATGGGCTGATCCGTAAGCAGGCGCCGGTGGCTGCGCTGCCCGGCCTGGTGGTGGAAACCTGGATGCTGGTACCGCTGGCCATTGGCTGGCTGCTACTGCACCCGGCAGCGATGAGTGCCCAGGGCGCGTTCTATACCAGCAGCGAGGCGCTGTGGCTGATGGCGGCCGGGCCGGTGACGCTGGTGCCGCTGGTATGCTTCAACGCCGCCGCACGGCACCTGCCGTACACCACGCTGGGCTTCCTGCAGTACCTGGCGCCGACCTTGGTGCTGTTGCAGGCCGTAGTGCTGTTCGACGAGCATTTGTCGTCGAGCACCCTGGCGGCCTTCATGTTCATTTGGGCAGGTTTGGCGATTTACAGCGTCGATGCATGGCTGAACTTGCGCAAACGTAGCTGATCAGAAAACGATCAAAACTCTGCAGGTCATGTAGCGCCTGGCCTGCAGAGACATCTCCATAGGTTATCCACACCCTCGTCCCCGCGCTTTGTGCACAAGCCGCTGATAATTGGGCATTTTTTGAGCAAAACAGTACAGGACACGTGATACCTGGGCTGGAGAGGTACACCCCCAGGTTATCCACAGGGCCTTCCCCGTGATATCGGGATAACCGCAGATGGCCGCTTCGCGACACAAGACCGACATTTGTCCGGTGTACACAGGACCCTGAGGGAGCGGCCTTGTGTCGCGATTGGGCCGCAAAGCGGCCCCGGCAGCCTCTGTTCAATCCTCTGCCCGCAGCTTCAACTCCACCATCAAGTCATCCGCCAAGCTCTCTAGCTTCTGCTGCAGTTCATCCAGCGGCAAGGTCAGCGGCAGCGCCAGCAACGCGTCAGCGTGGAACAACGGCTCACTGCTCATCGGCGCCGGCCGCACTTCTGTGGAAAACCGCTCGACGTTTACCTGCAACTCGGCCAGCAAGCGGGTAATGTCCCGCACGATACCCGGCCGGTCGTTACCCACCAGCTCCATGGCAATTGGCCTCCAGGTGCACGACGGCTCGATCCCGCTCTCGGCAATCAGCACGCGAATGTCATACCTGGCCAGCCCCTGCAGCGAGGCCACAAGCTCGGCGTAATTCTCTGCCGGCACCGCCACCCGCAGAATCCCAGCAAACTGCCCGGCCATACGCGACATGCGGCTTTCCAGCCAGTTACCACTGTGGTCGGCAATGCACTGGGCAATACGTTCGACCTGGCCGGCCTTGTCAGGGGCAATTACAGTCAGTACAAGATGATCCACAAGCCCTTCCTCGTGTCGGACCGCGCCGGGCGGCAGAAAATCAGGGGATCGAGTCAGTATAGGCAAGGCGCGGCAACCTGCCGCAGGGCAATCTGCACAGCCAATCGTGTACTGTTTCAAGATTTATCTGGAACAATCCACCTGTTTTTTGCGAACATACCTACTCCCAGCGTGACCATACGCGACCAACGGGTCGCATAACGGCGCTTTTAGTCTGATTTTGCCCCGCCTACTGCTTCATGTAGTATCCCGTGGCGCGGACTACAAAACGTCGTTTGGATGTCTGCCAAGGCGCCTGTGAAAATACGCACACTGCCCGCCAGCCTGTCTGGCAGGCCGCACCCAGCCGCCCCCGAGCAACCCCGGAGGCATGCACTGGTGCCGTGTTTAGAGAAGCGCTACAGGCTTAATACAGAAGAGCGAAATAGCTGAGCAGAGTGAGGCAAGCAATGACTGGATACGTTCAAGTCGGTGGCCTTCAGGTCGCCAAGGTCCTGTACGACTTCGTGAACAACGAAGCCATCCCCGGGACCGGCATCGTCGCCGAGCAGTTCTGGGCGGGTGCAGAGAAGATCATCAATGACCTCGCTCCAAAGAACAAAGCCCTGCTCGCCAAGCGCGACGAGCTGCAAGCCAAGATCGACGCCTGGCACCAGGCACGCAAAGGCCAGGCCCACGACGCCGCAGCCTACAAAGCATTCCTCCAGGAAATCGGCTACCTGCTGCCACAAGCCGACGATTTCCAGGCCACCACCCAGAATGTGGACGAAGAAATCGCCCACATGGCCGGTCCACAACTGGTCGTGCCGGTGATGAACGCCCGCTTCGCCCTGAACGCCGCCAACGCCCGCTGGGGTTCGCTGTACGATGCCCTGTACGGCACCGACGCCATCAGCGATGAAGGCGGCGCCGAAAAAGGCCAGGGTTACAACAAGATACGCGGCGACAAGGTCATCGCCTTCGCCCGCGCCTTCCTCGACGAAGCCGCGCCACTGGCCGCCGGCTCGCACGTCGACTCCACGGGCTATCGCATCGAAGGCGGCAAGCTGGTTGTTGCCCTGAAAGGCGGCAGCAACACTGGCCTACGCGACGATGCGCAACTGATTGGCTTCCACGGCGACGCCGCCGCGCCCACTGCTGTGCTGCTCAAGCACAACGGCCTGCACTTCGAAATCCAGGTCGATGCCAGCACCCCGGTCGGCAGCACCGACGCCGCTGGCGTCAAAGACATCCTGATGGAGTCGGCACTGACCACCATCATGGACTGCGAAGACTCGGTTGCAGCCGTCGACGCTGACGACAAAGTCATCGTCTACCGCAACTGGCTGGGCTTGATGAAAGGCGACCTGGCCGAAAGCGTGAGCAAGGGTGGCAAAACCTTCACCCGCACCATGAACCCGGACCGCGAGTACGCTGCGCCTAACGGCGGCAGCGTGACCCTGCACGGTCGTTCGTTGCTGTTCGTGCGCAACGTTGGCCACCTGATGACCAACCCGGCGATCCTCGATGCCCAGGGCAACGAAATCCCCGAAGGTATCCAGGACGGGCTGTTCACCAACCTGATCGCCCTGCACAATCTCAACGGTAACACTAGCCGCAAGAATACCCGCAGCGGCAGCGTGTACATCGTCAAGCCGAAGATGCACGGCCCTGAGGAAGTGGCCTTCGCCGCCGAGATCTTCAGCCAGGTCGAAGACCTGCTGGGCATGCCGCGCAACACCGTCAAGGTCGGCATCATGGACGAGGAACGCCGTACCACGGTCAACCTCAAATCCTGCATCAAGGCAGCCGCCGAGCGCGTGGCGTTCATCAATACCGGCTTCCTTGACCGCACTGGCGATGAAATCCACACCTCGATGGAAGCCGGCGCCGTGGTGCGCAAAGGTGCCATGAAGAACGAGAAGTGGATCGGCGCCTACGAAAACAACAACGTCGACGTTGGCCTGGCCACCGGCCTGCAAGGCCGTGCGCAGATCGGCAAAGGCATGTGGGCCATGCCTGACCTGATGGCCGCCATGCTCGAGCAGAAGATCGCCCACCCACTGGCCGGTGCCAACACCGCCTGGGTACCGTCGCCAACTGCCGCCACCCTGCACGCCCTGCACTACCACAAGGTGGACGTACAGGCGCGCCAGCGTGAACTGGCTTCACGTACCCCGGCGTCGGTGGATGACATTCTGGCCATTCCGCTGGCTGCCGACACCAACTGGTCGGCCGAAGAGATCCGCAACGAGCTGGACAACAACGCCCAGGGCATTCTCGGCTACGTGGTGCGCTGGATCGACCAGGGCGTGGGTTGCTCGAAGGTGCCGGACATCAACAACGTCGGCCTGATGGAAGACCGTGCCACCCTGCGCATCTCCGCCCAGCTGCTGGCCAACTGGCTGCGCCACGGCGTGGTCAGCCAGGAACAGGTGCTGGAAAGCCTCAAGCGCATGGCCGTGGTGGTCGATCAGCAGAACGCTGGCGACCCCCTGTACCGCCCGATGGAGCCGAATTTCGACGACAACGTGGCGTTCCAGGCGGCTGTGGAACTGGTAGTGGAAGGTGGCAAGCAACCGAACGGTTATACCGAGCCGGTACTGCACCGCCGTCGCCGCGAGTTCAAGGCGCGTAACGGGTTGTAAGCAGCATCTGCGCCAGGGGGGCCGTTTTACGGTCCCCCCTGCGCATCATCCAATTTTCAGTTCTTTGTTCACCAGCTCCAACAGCTTGCCCAGATCCACCGGCTTGAGCAGGAAGTCCACCACCCCCAGGTGCATCACATCCACTGCCTCTTCCACATCGGTGTCGCCCGACACCACAATGATCGACAACGCCGCCCGCTCCGACGCACGAATCGTCCTGATCAAGTCCAATCCACTTTCAGGCTGCATGCGTAAATCGGTAATCATCAAACCAATACGCTTCTGATAGTGCAGGTACAACCTGGCTTCCTCGGCCCCATCCGCCCCCACCGCATCGATGCCCCGGCTTTTCAGGTACAGAATCAGCGCCTCGCGGTTAACCGCGTTGTCATCCACCACCAGCACCAACGGTCTGGCTGCCACAGGCGCATTTTGGTTTATCACAGCCAAGGCCTCGCGCTCGGCGTCGCTCAGGATGTCGGTGTGCTCAGGCATGCTCATCTCGTCAAAAAAATTCCGCTTCAGCATTAGGACCGCATTACTCGCGTAACCCGTTTCGCCTTTCGTCGGGTCTTTGACAAGGGCGCTCATAGACTTACGTCCAATGGGCACCACCCCGCCGCAAGCCGACCATGGAGGCAGAGAACAACATGGCCGGTACCTATATATAGATATATATAGTTCGGCATAGCGATACGGTCAGTTTCATGAGCAAAAAGGACGCCTACAGCCAGGCGGGCAAGACAGCGGTACTGCAAAACATTCAAGGCACATTGCAGTTCCTGCAGCGCTTTCCGCCGTTCAACCAGATGGAGCACAGCCACCTGGCCTTCTTGGTCGAGCAGTGCCAGCTGCGCTTCTACGCCTGCGGTGAAAGCATCGTCAAACCTGCCGACGGGCCGGTCGAGCACTTCTACATCGTCAAGCAGGGCCGCGTGGTTGGCGAGCGCCAGCACCTGGCCAAACCAGGTGTCGAGACCACGTTCGAGATCACCAGCGGCGAGTGCTTCCCGCTGGCAGCCCTGCTGGGTGAGCGAGCAACCCGCACCGAGCACCTGGCCGGGGAAGACACCTTCTGCCTGCAACTGAACAAGGCCGCATTCATCCGCGTGTTCTCGATGTCTGAAGTGTTTCGGGATTTTGCCCTGCGCGGTGTCAGCAGCCTGCTTGATCAGGTCAATCAGCAAGTACGCCAGCGCGCTGTGGAAACCCTCGGCACCCAATACTCGCTGAACACCCCCCTGGGTGAACTGGCCATGCGTCACCCGGTGGTGTGCAGCGCCAATACGCCCCTGCGCGAAGCCGTGCGGCTGATGCACGAGCAACAGGTGGGCAGCATCGTGGTGGTCGACCCGCAGCGCTACCCCATCGGTATCTTCACCTTGCGCGACCTGCGCCAGGTGGTGGCGACAATAGATGCAGACCTGGGCGCCGCCATCGACCGGCACATGACGGCCAAACCGTTCTACCTCCCACCCCAGGCCAGCGCCTTCGATGCCGCCATGGCCATGACCGAGCGGCATATTGCCCATGTATGCCTGGTGGAGAACCGGCGCCTGTGCGGGGTGGTTTCCGAGCGCGACCTGTTTTCCCTGCAACGGGTCGATCTGGTTCACCTGGCACGCACCATACGCCATGCGCCCCGCCTGGATACGCTGGTTTCACTGCGGGGCGAAATCAGCCAGCTTGTAGAACGCATGCTGGCCCATGGCGCATCGTCGACGCAGATCACCCAGATCATTACCTTGCTCAACGACCATACCGTGTGCCGAGTCATCGAACTGGCCCTGGCCGAACGTGGCGACCCGGGCGTGCCGTTCAGCTGGCTGTGCTTTGGCAGCGAAGGACGACGCGAGCAGACCCTGCACACGGACCAGGACAACGGCATCCTCTTCGAAGCAGTCGACAGCGCCGAGGCCGACGCCATCCGCGCTCGCCTGCTGCCGCTGGCGCAATACATCAACCAGTGCCTGGCCCAGTGCGGTTTTACCCTGTGCATGGGTAACGTCATGGCCGGCAACCCAGAACTGTGCCTGTCGCGCAGCGAGTGGGCGCGACGCTTTGCCGGGTTTGTTCGCGAAGCCAGCCCGGAGAACCTGCTGGGCTCGAGCATCTACTTCGACCTACGGGTAGTGTGGGGCGACGAGCAAGGCTGCGAGCAACTGCGCCAGGGCCTGCTGGCACAGGTAGCCGACAACCGCATCTTCCAGCGCATGATGGCTGACAACGCCCTGCGCCAACGCCCGCCAGTGGGCCGGTTGCGCGAGTTCGTGCTGACACGCCAGGGCAACGACAAGGCGGCGACTCTCGACCTCAAGGTCCAGGGCCTGACGCCCTTCGTGGATGGTGCCCGTTTGCTCGCTCTGGCCAATGGCATAGCTGCCTGCAATACCCTGGAGCGCCTGCGCCAACTGGTAGCCAAGGGCGTGATCGAACCGTTGGACGGCGCCGCCTATGAAGAGGCCTACCACTTCATCCAGCAAACCCGCATGCAGCAGCACCAGCGCCAGATACGCGACAACCTGCCTTACTCCAACCGGCTCGACCCGGACAGCCTCAACCACCTGGACCGGCGCATCCTGCGCGAGTCGCTGCGCCAGGCCCAGCGCCTGCAAAGCAGCCTGGCCTTGAGGTACCAGTTGTGAGCCTGTTCGCCTGGCTGCGCCCCAGCGCGCCCGAGCTGGACCACACCACACGCCAGCGCCTGGCCCGGTTGCCCAAGCCCGTGCCGCTGGGGGTATGTACCCTGCGCGAGCAGCGCTGGGTGGTGCTGGACCTGGAAACCAGCGGGCTCAACCCCAACCGTGATCAGGTACTGTCGATCGGGGCGGTGGCCATCGAAGACGGTGCCATCGACTTTGCCCAGCAGTTCGAACGCACATTGCACCGCCCTTTGCAGAAGACCAACGCCAGCGTACTGATCCACGGCTTGGGCCCCAGCGCCCTGGCTGCCGGTTGCGACCCGGCCGAGGCCCTGCTGGATTTGCTCGATTTCATTGGCAACAGCCCGGTGCTGGCGTTTCACGCGCCATTCGACCAGCGCATGCTGGCCCGTGCGCTGAAAGAGAGCCTGGGTTACCGCTTGCAGTCGCCGTTTCTCGATATTGCCGAACTGGCGCCGATGCTCAACCCCGACACAGTGCTGCGCGAGGCCGGGCTGGATGACTGGGTAGCGCGGTTTGGCTTGCAGGTTGAAGAACGCCATCATGCCAGTGCCGATGCCCAGGTGACCGCAGAACTGGCGCTGATCCTTTTCAGCCAGGCCCGGCGCCAGCAACTGGACAGCCCGCTGCAGCTGGAGCAACGGTTGCGCGGGTGGCGACGGCGCAAGATGCAGAGTCATGGTTTGTAGGGATAGGCACTGAAAATTCCAAGGCATACCCTTCAGCCTTTTCCATGATGGCAATCCGATAAGCGTCCATTGCACCCACCCCCTCCCCTCTGCAACAATCGCGAATAATTATCGTTAGTTAATGCATTCGTTCCGGGGGGACGCTGCTTGTCTTCTGCACAAAGCCCACACGCCGATCTGGTCGGTGCGCTGTACCGCGACCACCGCGGCTGGCTGCTCGCCTGGCTGCAACGCAGCATGGCCTGCCGCCAACGTGCTGAAGACCTGAGCCAGGACACCTTCGTGCGCCTGCTTGGTCGTGAGCAACTGGACACCCCCCGCGAACCCCGCGCGTTTCTGGCCGCCGTGGCCAAGGGGCTGATGTTCGACCACTTCCGCCGCGCTGCGCTGGAGCAGGCCTACCTGGCCGAGCTGGCACTGATCCCTGAAGCTGAACAGCCCTCGCCAGAAATGCAGCACCTGATCCTTGAAGACCTCAAAGCCATTGACCGCCTGCTCGGCAAGCTGTCGAGCAAGGCTCGCGCGGCGTTTCTGCACAGCCGTCTGGACGGCATGGGCCATGCCGAAATTGCCGAGCGCCTTGGCGTTTCGGTATCGCGGGTGCGCCAGTACATCGCCCAAGGGATGCGCCAGTGCTACGTGGCCTTGTACGGGGAGCCGACGTGAGCAACCTCCCGGTTTCGTCCCGGGTCCTGGAAGCCGCGATTGCCTGGAAACTCAGCCTCGGCGACAGCAGCGGCACGCCTGATGAACGCAGTGAATTCATGCGCTGGCATGCCGCCAGCGAAGAGCACGCACGTGCCTGGCGCCAGCTCGGCGCCATGGACCAGCGCGTTAGCGCGGCGGCTGGCCCGGCACGCCAGGCGCTGCTGCAATCGCGCGCCAGCCTGCGGCGACGCATTGGCAAGGTTGGCGGCGGGCTGGCCGGTACGTTTCTGCTCGGCGCGCTGCTGGCATGGGTCGGCGCCCCGTCGCTGGCACCCAGCTACTGGTTGGCCGACCAGCGCACCGCCACGGGAGAGTTGCGTACCTTGCGCCTGGAAGACGGCACACTGCTGAGCCTGAACACCCACACCGCCGTGGACATCGACTACGCCGGCGCGCAACGGGTGATCGTGCTGCACCAGGGCGAAATCTCGGTCGAAACCGGCCACCAGGACCCGCGCCCGCTGCTGGTACGCACTGAAGACGGTCGCTTGCGGCCACTGGGCACGCGCTTCCTGGTGCGCCGCGAAGCCGGCGGTACGCGCCTGGAAGTGCTGCAGGCCTCGGTCGCCGCCATGCCGCATGACAGCGGCGACGAACAGGTGCTGCGCGAAGGCCAGCAGGTGTTGATGAACGCCAACGGCCTCGGCGAGGTTGGCACGGTGCCTGCCGGTGCCGATGCCTGGACCCGCGGCATGCTGGTGGTCGACAACGTACGGCTGGGCGACCTGCTCGCCACATTGGGCCAGTACCGCAGCGGCTACCTCGGGGTGGATGCCAAGGTCGCCGACCTGCGCGTGACCGGCAGCTTCCCGCTGACCAACACCGACCTGGCACTCGCCTCACTGGTGCCAGCGTTGCCGGTGAAGATCGAGCGGCATACCCAGTGGTGGGTGAACGTCACTTCCAAATAGGCCGGGCCTGCTGGCCAATTTCCACCCGCCGTTCACCGTTGCCGCCACCACCGTATTCGCGGGTAAACCCGCTCCTACCACGGTGGTGGGCACACATCGGGGTCGTCGTAGGAGCGGGTTCACCCGCGAAGAGGCCGGTGCTGGCAAACCCCCTTTTAAATAATTCTCAATATTTTTCAGATTCACCCTGACACTTTTCAGATCTCGCTCGGCAAGGAAGCAGCAAGCACTTACCCGTCGAGGAACCGCCGCATGTCCCGTGCCGTTGATCATATCCTGCGCCCCAGCCTGATGGCCCTGGCCATCGGCCTGGCTGCCCCGCTGACCAGCCCTGCCTTGTTCGCCGCCGAGCAATCCACCTCGCGCGCCTACAACCTGCCCAGCGCGCCACTGGCCACCACCCTCAACCAGATCGCCAGCCAGGCCGGCATTGCCTTGGCCATCGACCCGGCACTGGTCAGCGGCCGCACCTCGGCCCCGGTCAGCGGCCAATACGACGGCCTGGGCGCCCTGCAAGCCGCCCTGAGCGGTACCGGCCTGCAGTTGCAGCAGAGCACTGCGGGCAGCTACAGCCTGGTGGCCGTGCCGGATGGCACCCTGGCCTTGCCGGAAACCACCGTGAATGCCACCAGCACCAGCGAAAGCGCCTGGGGCCCGGTTGAAGGCTACGTGGCCAAGCGCACCGCTGCTGGCACCAAGACTGACACGGCACTTGTAGAAGTCCCCCGCTCCATCTCTGTCGCCACCCGCGAGCAAATGAAAGACCGCGGTGTACACAGCCTGGATGATGCAGTGCGCTACATGCCAGGCATCGTCTCCGCCAGCTTCGGCAGCGACACCCGTTATGACTGGATGCGCGTGCGCGGCTTCGAGCCAACGCAGTTCCTCGATGGCCTGCCGCTGCCCCGCGGCGTGTACGCCAACCCGAAAGCCGAAACCTGGAACCTCGACCGCCTCGCCCTGCTGCGCGGCCCGGCCTCTTCGATCTACGGCCAGACCCCACCTGGCGGCCTGCTGGACATGGTCAGCCGCCGCCCGCAAGCGGAAAGCGCTCACGAAATCGAGCTTCAATACGGCAGCGACAACCATCGCCAGATCAACTTCGCCAGCACCGGCAAGATCGACGATGAAGGTCGCTTTCTCTATGGCGTCAGTGGCGTTATCCGTGACAGTGGCACGCAAATTGACCACATTGACAACAAGCGCTACAACATTGCCCCAAGCCTGACCTGGAACATAGACGAAGACACGACGCTGACCTTCCTGACCCAGTTCACCCGTGACGATACCGGTGCCACCAGCCAGTTCCGGCCCATCCAGGGCACCAAGATCGACATGCCGTTCGGCAAGATCTCGCACCACAAGAACCTGGGTGACCCGGATTACGAGTTCTACGACCGCACTTACTACGCGCTGGGTTACGCCTTCGAACACCGCATCAATGACGTCTGGCAATTCCGCCAGAACCTGCGCTACACCAAGTCGGACCTGTCGTTCCAGACCATCACCCCTGGCAGCTACAACAAGAGCTCGCCGCCGGTGCAGGACGATGGCACTGTCAGCCGCATGTCCACCAACACCGATGAAGACATCAGCCAGTTCGCGGTGGACAACAACTTCCAGGCGGACTTCGCTACCGGGGATATCGACCACACGCTGTTGATCGGCCTGGACCACCAGCGCATCAACACCAACTACCTGTCGATCTTCGACTTCAACGTGCCGGACAGCAACGTCAACAACCCGGTCTACGGGCTGCCGATCACTCGCCCGGATCGCTCGACCGCGTTTTACGACTACAACCAGAAAACCCGTCAGACCGGCCTGTACGTGCAGGACCAGATGGCGCTTGGTAACTGGCGCCTGACCCTGGGCGGTCGTGAAGACTGGGTGCACACCGGCACCAAGTTCTTCAACCAGGGCGATGCCACCAATACCCAGCGGGACAAGAAGTTCAGCGGCAACGCAGCCATCAGCTATGTTTTCGACTCGGGCTTTGTGCCGTACCTGTCCTATGCCGAGTCGTTCCAGCCGTCCAGCAATGCCAGTGTGTCGGCCTCGGACTCGTTCAAGCCCACCGAAGGCAAACAGTGGGAGCTGGGCGTGAAGTATCAGCCGCCGGGGTCCAACACCCTGTTGTCGGCAGCCGTGTACGACCTGACTCAGAAAAACGTCTCGGTCACCAACACGGTCGGTGGTGTGACCATCACCAGCCAGACCGGTGAAGTGAAAGTCCGCGGCCTTGAGCTGGAAGCGGTTTCCGATGTGACCGACAACCTGAAGGTCATTGCCGCCTACACCCTGGCCAAGTCCGAGGTGCAGGATGGCGATTTCAAAGGTAACCGCCTGCAACTGATGCCTAACCAGCAAGCGTCCATCTGGGGCGACTACACCTGGCACTCAGGCGTACTCGACGGCTTCGGCATCGGCCTGGGCGCGCGTTATACCGGTAATACCTACGGTGACCAAGGCAATACCTACCTGGGCAAGGCCAAGGCCTACACCGTCTTCGACGGGTCGGTGCATTACGACCTGGGTCGCCTGAACGGCAGCCTGAAGGGCGCGTCGGTAGCAGTCACCGCCACCAACTTGCTGAACAAGGACTACCTCTCTACTTGTGACTCGTACTACTGCTACTACGGCGATGAGCGCAGCGTTGTCGCCAGCGCCACTTACAAGTTCTGAGTGAGCTGGGGTCGCCTTGCGGCCCCGGGTTCCAACCGACAACAATCGGTACCGTGATGAAGAGCCCCACCATCCGCCGCTGGTCCTTGATCCACACCTGGAGCAGCCTGGTCTGTACCCTGTTCCTGCTGTTGCTGGCAGTCACCGGCCTGCCCCTTATCTTCCACCACGAACTCGAACACCTGCTAGGCGACGCCCCTGAACTGCGTGAGATGCCGGCAGGCACCCCGCACCTCGACCTGCAGCAACTGGTGCTCAAGGCCGAACAACATCGCCCCGGCGAGGTCATGCAGTACTTCGGCTACGATGAAGACGAGCCCAACGGCGTGGTCGCCATTACCGCCGCCACGGCCGGCACCGACCCCAACCTGTCGCACACCTTCATGCTCGATGCACGCACCGGCGAGGCGGTGGCCATGCCGGCCGCCAATGGTGGATTCATGATGGTGATGCTGCGCCTGCATGTGGACATGTTTGCAGGCCTGCCGGGCAAGCTGCTGCTGGCCTTCATGGGCGTATTGTTCATTGTCGCGATTGTCTCCGGCACCGTGCTCTATGCGCCATTCATGCGCCGCCTGGAATTCGGCACCGTACGCCACAAGAAATCCCGCCGCCTGCGCTGGCTCGACCTGCACAACCTGATCGGGGTGGTCACCCTGGCCTGGGCATTGACGGTGAGCGTGACCGGGGTAATCAGCGCCCTGTCCGACCTGGTCATCGCGGCCTGGCGCAACGACAGCCTGGCTGCGATGGTTGCCCCCTACCGCGACGCCCCGCCGCTCGTCGAGCGCGCCCCAGCCACTCGCCTGCTGGACATTGCCGAACAGGCCGCGCCGGGCATGCGCCCGGACTTCATCGCGTTTCCTGGCACGCGTTTCTCCAGCGAGCACCACTATGCGGTGTTCATGAACGGTGCCACCCACCTGAGTTCGCACCTGTTCACGCCGGTACTGATCGATGCTCGCACCCTTGCAGTGACTGCCGTAGGCAACCGTCCCTGGTACATGGATGCCATGGGCCTGTCGCAGCCACTGCATTTCGGCGATTACGGCGGGCGACCGATGCAGATCCTCTGGGCGTTACTGGACGTGCTGACAATCATCGTGCTCGGCAGCGGCCTCTATCTGTGGTGGGGCAAGCAGCGCAAACCCAGGGAGGCACGCGCATGAGCCACAGGTCACAAGCCACTGCACGCCTCTTCGCCTGGCCAGCGTTGATTGCCCTGCTTGGCTTCCTGGGCCTGTTCGCCGCACTGCTCGGCGACGGTGGCTGGGACGTTCTGGCATGGGCAGGCCTGGGCCTGCCGGCCCTGCTGAGCCTGCGCGGGCTGCTCTGGCGTCGGGGGCGCTAGCCCGCTACCACCCCGCAACCGCAGGTATTGCCAAGCATGGGGTTTTCCTCAACCAAGAAACCACCCCATGCGCCCCCTCGAACAACTGGAACAGATCGACCGACAAATCGGTGACCTGCTCGACGGCATTCCGACCCTCGCCCTTCAACACCCCATCAACCCCGACACACGCACCTGGCTGCACGGCGAACTGGCCAGCTTCTGGACCACGGCCGATGAGCATGGTGAAACCCCCAGACAAAAACTGCTGGCACTGCGCAAGGCGCTGATGCTGGCCGAGGTTGAACTGCGCCTGGGCGACGAGACCTTGGGCTACCGCTCAGCCGATCAACTATGGGCCTGCCTGCAACAGCCACTCCCCTCCCAGCGCAGGCATATGCCCCTGGCCAAAAGGCCACAGGTCTACCGCGTTCTGCTGGAAGGCCTAAGGCCCAACTGGCGAAGCTACCTGCCAGGCACACTGATCATCGTTGCCGGTACCGCCGAAGGCCATATGCTTACGCCTCAGGATGCCGCAGGCGCTGCCTTGCTGTGCAGCCTGTCACAAGGCATAGAGGCTTTCGACTCCCTTGGCGCACTGCACCAGGAGCTTTGCGAACGCCTGGAAGACCCACTCCAGAGCAGACCGCTGCTGCATCTGTACACTGACACGCAGGCGGACCGCGCTCGCCGGTCACAGCGCCTGCGCTATGACTGGTACGCCGACAGCCTGCTGGAGGCCCAGATCGACAGTGTGATAGAAACCCAACGCCAACGCCTGAGTGACACCAGCTTGTGGAGCAACGGCTCACCCGACCAGCACACCCGAATACATAAAGCCCTGGCGCTATGGCCCGAAGTCGGCGCCAAACCCATCCTGCAAACACGCTACTCCCAATTGCTTGAGAAGAATCTGCCCAACTGGCTGCGCAATACATCTGCGCAAGGCCTGAGCCATATGATGCAGGCCATGCAAACGCTGGTGGCAATCGCCGAGCAGGCTGCTGCCCCGGGAGTGCTGAGCCTTAACGACTTCAAGCAACGCAATAGCCTGTTGGCCTGGGCCAACGCACGCCTTCGCGAGCGCCTGAGCCATGACCTGGGGTACGACACAGATCCTCGCGAGATCAAGATCGTCGTCGTACGCGCCCGCCGCACGGGCGCCATCATGCATCCCTTCGCCCTCTCATCCTATGTCACCTATGCAGGCATGCGACGCGTGGGCCACGAGATGGTGGAAATGGTCGAGGAAATCAACACCCTCGAAGAGATCGCCCTCAAGAACTTGCCGTGGTTCGACACCGACTACTGGCTGACTGCCCGGGTAATCCATGCCCACGGCAAAGCCATGCCCGCCGGGCTCACGCCGCAGTATGTCAAGCACATGGTCCGGGAACTGAACGTGGGTGACAGCTACGCAAAGTACCTGCACACCCAACTCATCAGTTCCAGAGCGGGCAAATGGCGCCTGACTGCGCATAGCAAGGTCAACCGTGCACGCATGCACGCTGAAGCAGTCAAGGCGCGCTACGCCGGACACTTTGGCGAAGACCCTTTCGAACATGGCTACAACTGGGTGCGCGCAGTGCTGGACCAACCACACAATGCCTTGCGTGCGCCAGTAGCAGGCTACCCGGTCACTGTTCGGCAGTTGAACATCATGGGCCATACCCTGCAGGGCGTGCTTCTGCTCAACAGCCTCCCCTACAAGTCTCCGGCATGCGTGCTGTACACCCCGGATGCCCCGGATCGCAGGGCCTGGCGCCGTTTTCGCACAACCCGCGAACTACTTCGCACATTGCGCCAACAGCCCGCGTTGAGAGCATACGTAGCCCAGCGCCTGCCATTGCTCCCTGCCGCCACGGTGCAGCGGCTGCTGGACAAGGGGCGCCTGAGCACGCATTTGACCACGCCCGAGGTCAAAGACGACCTTTTCTTCGACTACTACATGGCCGAGGCCCGGGCGCTGATCGCCCAGGCCGATGCCGACAGCATGACGACCAGCGAAGTGAATGCGGAGTCGGTCATGGCGCTGAGCTGGCGTTTGCTGGATTTCATCAGCCTGCTGCTGCCCAACCGCGCGTTGCTGGTGCTGTCGATTGGCCGCATGGCAATCGATATCCTGGACGGCATCGAGGCCTTCAACCAAGAGGATGTTGAAGGGGTGATGCGGCATTCCTATCAGGCGCTTAGCCACCTCAACGATGCAGGTACCAGTTTTCTCGGTTCCAGAGTGCTACGCCGGTCCCTGCGCGGAATACCCAAACAACCGCCACTGCCGCTGCCCGCACGCTTCCAGGCTCAACCGGACAGCAGCAGCCTCCGGTATCGCATAGACGGTATCTACGGTGAGGGTGTATACGAGCAAAGCTCGGCGTTTGGTGGGCTGTCGCTGTATTTCGTCAAGGACAGCAACAACCGCTACTACCAGGTCAGCTTCGACGGCTACCGCTGGCGGGCCATCGACCCTGACCAGCCAGATGCCTATCTGCAGCAACCGCTCAAGCGCAAAGCCGACGGGCAGTGGGTCATCGACTCACCGGTGCTCTGGTACGACGGGCTGCCCGACCTGACGCAATTACTGCAGGACTGCTATCTGCAAACGCCTGTAGCCGGCTTGCCGGTAAACATCGAACAAGGGCTTTTTCAGGCTGACGAGCAGCTGTACCTGGCGCTCGAGAACGGGCAGTTGCCTGTGCGCCGCCACTTGCTGCCGGATCATTACCACTTGCAGATTGCCGTTGCCAGCAACGCCGGCGTGGTGCCGTGGGCGGTGCTGCGCCACGAAAACGGCCAGTGGCTGATACGCGTTCGCCAGGCAGGGCGCAGCAGTGACTGGCTGACACTGCCAGATCAACCACCGCCGGCCCACTGACAGCCGGAACCGGCGGCCTCAGTCGACCAGTTTTGGCAACAACCGATCCAGCCGCTGATGCAAGGCACTGCCATTGGGCCAGTTGCGCAGCAGCCGTGCCCGGTCACGGGCATAGGCCGGGGCGAAGCTGAGCTGGGTGGCGTGCTGGCACATGGCATCGAGGTCGATCAGCGACCACTGGCCGTTGTGCCAGAACAGGTTATGGCCTTTGAAGTCGCCGTGGCTGATGCGTTCGCGAATCAGCTGCTGCATCACGTGCACCAAGGCATCCACCTGCTCCTCGGGCGCATCGCCGCTTTCGACGTAGGGCGCGAAGCATGCCGTCAGGTCCGGGCCGTCGACAAACTCGGTGACCAGGTAAGCACGGCTGCGCAGGCCCAGCACCCGCTGCTCCAGCACCGCGAGGGGGCGTGGCGTGGCGATGTCGAGGAATTCCAGGCGGTGGCCTTCAATCCAGGAATGCCAGGCTCGGCTCGGGCGCCAGAAGCGCTTGAACCAATGTGCGGTGTTCTTGATGTTATAGCGCTTGATCACCAACTGGCGACCATTGACCTCGATGCGCGCCACGCTGGCAGCGCCACCGGTCTTGTACAAATGGCCCTTGTCGATCAGCGCATCGGCCTGCTCCAGTACAGGCTGCATGGCCTGGACCTCACTGCGACGGATCGCCTGCAAGCCCGAGAGGGTGCGCTGGACGCTGAACAGGCTGCACTCGCGGCCAGCCTTGTCCAGATAGTCCTTCTGGCGCCAGTTGCGCACCTTGTCCACCTGTTTCTGCAGCGCTTCCAGCGGCAACGCATGCTCGGCATTGGCCAGCAGGTAATGCACCAGCAGCTCTTCGATGAACGGCTCCAGGCGCTTGGGCAACTGGGCGAAGAACACGCCGAGGTTTTCCAGCACCCGTGGACGCGACAACTGCTGACCGGGTGTTTCCGCCCTGATGCCCGCACCGTCGATCAGGTACAGCTTGCCGGCATGGCGCAGCAGGTTGTCCAGGTGCAGGTCTTCCTGCCAAAGGCCTCGGGCGTGCATGTGCGCCACAGCCGTGAGCGCTTCGCCCAGTACCAGGTGCTGCTCGTCCGCCAGCACAGGCAGGTTTTCCACTGCGGCCCAGGCATCGGCCAGGCTTTGGGCACCGTCAAGGAACTCGAACAGCAGCCAGCCGCCCTCGCCTTCCTTGAGGCCGTCGGCCAGTAGCGTCGGTGTGGTCAGGCCTTGTTCGGCCAGCAACTTCACACCCTGCAGTTCGCGCTGGAAATGCCGCGCGGCGTTACCCCCGACCAGCAACTTCGCCAGCACCGGTGTGCCACGCCAGACACCAGCGCCCACATAACGCTGGCCCGGCAGCACGCGCAGCAGGCTGAGCAATTGCAAGTCGGCGCTGCCGGCGGCATCAACCAACGTGATACTCAGGGGCAGCGCCGGGCTGCGCCCGGCATCCTTCAGTTCAGACAAACGCATCAGCGGGCCTCTTTTTCACGACGGCGTTGCGTCAGCCGTTGCAGCCAGGTGTCGACCAGCGCGCCGTCAGCCGGCTGCCCCAGGTAGGTAGCCAGCAAAGTACGTACATCCTGCACGCGCCAGGCCTGCGCGCGGCGCAGCAGCGGTTCCAGGTCCTTGAGGCGGTCACGCATGCCGAACAGCAGCGGCCGGGTCTTTTCCAGGTCGATCAATTGCGCGTCCCAACCCTCGCGGCGTTGACGCAGGAAAATGTGCTTGGGGTAGAAGCAGCCATGCACCTGGCCGGCGCTGTGCAGGGTACGCGCCAGCTGACCACAGGCCTGCAGGATGCCAGTGCGCTCGGCTTCACCCAACCGCGGCCACTGCGCCAGCAGGCTGTCGAGGTCGGCCCACTCGTCCAGAGCGCGGGTCATCAGGATGGCCCGGTGCTTGCCGCCCTGCTTGCGCTCGCCGTAGAACACCGCCTGCAATGCCGGAATGTGCAGCCTCTGGTAGCGACTGATGTTGCGGAATTCGCGGGCGAAGGTGGGCTCGCCGAACGGCCGGTGCAAGGTACGGGTCAGGTAGTCGCTCTGGCGCTTGAGGTAGTAGCCCTTGCCTTCGAGTTCCAGACGGAAGACGCTGCTCCAGCCACCACGGCCGGTGTTGGGTTCGTCCACAGCATCAAGTTGCAGTGCCCACAGCGCCTCGAAGTTGTCCAGGCCATGGCGCTTGAGCAGCGCGAGGTCCGCGCTGGCCAGGTAATCGGTCATTCCCTTCCCTCGAAAAAGCCCAGTACCCGATGAATGCGCTTCTTGTCACGCACATTCAGGCGGTCGCGGCCACGGTATTGCAGATAGAAGCGCAGACGCTGAGTAGCTGACAGGTGGTATTTGGCCACTTTGTCCAGGCATGCCAGGTCCTTGATCATCCGGTGGCGCCACATGAAACCGCGCCAGAAGTCGCCGGTGGGGCAGTCGATGAAGAATAGCGTGCCTTGGTCATCGACCAGCAGGTTGCGCCACTTCAGGTCGTTATGGGCAAAGCGGTGTTCGTGCATGACCCGGGTATGGCGCGCCAGTTGACGGCTGACATGGTCAACCCAGGCGCGGTCGGCCAAGCGCGCATCGTTGTGTTCGGCCAGGGCCGACAGGTCTTCGGTGCGCGGCAGTTCACGGGTGATCATCGCGCCACGGCCAAAGGCCAGGCCGTTGCGCTCCAGGCCCCAGGCCACGACTTCGGCAGTGGGGATACCCCATTTGGCGAACTGCTTGAGGTTTTGCCATTCGGCCTTGATGCGTGGCCGTCCCAGGTACCGGCGCATGTGCTTGCCGGCCCCGGTGTAGCGCTTGACGTAGTAGTTGATCCCGTCACGCTCGATGCGTACCACCTCACTGAGCGGGTCGCGGGTCAGCCGTTCGCCCTGGAGGGCGAACACCGCGTCGAGGCTGCCGAAGTCCGCCGCCAGGTGTTCGTACCCCGGCGCCAGTGTCCAACTCGCCATCAGAGTGCATCCCCATAGCGTTGCTTGCGATCGTAGAGTTTCTGGGCCTTGCGCTCCAGCCAGGCGAGCAGCGCGGCTTCGTCCTTCAGCACCTGCCGCAGCGGACGCTGGAAGTAACCGCGCAGGAAGCGCAGCTTGTCGCGTTGGGTCAGGCCGATGTCCAGGGCCGAAAAGTACAGCGCAGCCAGGTCTTTGTCGCGCCAGCGGCGGCTGATTCTGGCACGGGTTTGCGCGCGGTGCAGGTCGATCACCGACAGCTTGAAGTCATCCGCCGTCACCGGTCGGTCGGTGTGCAGCAGGAAATGGCAGATGTAGCAATCGCGGTGGTTGACCCCGGCGCGGTGCATGCCGCCGGTCATCTTCGCCACCTCGGCGATAAGTGCACGCTTCAGGCGCGGCTCGGGCGGCTGTTTGACCCAGTCGATGCTGAAGTCTTCCAGGCTGATGGTCGGCGCCAGCTCTTCGGTGATGATGAACGAGTGCTGCGCGGCCGGGTTATTGCCGCGCTCGCCGTAGGCGACTGCGGTCATTGTCGGCACGCCCACTTCATGCAGGCGTTGGATCGCCCGCCATTCCTGGCCGGCTCCGAGCACCGGCAACTTGGCGGTGAACAGGTTCTTGAAGATCTCGCCCCAGCCGATGCCACGGTGGATCTTGACGAAAAAGCCCTCGCCAGCCACTTCGGTGCGCAGCGTGCGGCGCCCTTCCAGCTCGCGATAGACCTCGCCTTGCAGCGCCTCCACGGCGTCGAATGCATCACGCCCGGCCCACAGGCGTTTGAAGGGTTCGGCCAATATCAGCTTCATGCGGTTTTTTGCCCCAGGATCACGTCGGCAGCATGCTGCGGCATGCTGTACAGATCGGCGCTATCAGCAAACGCCAGGCCATTGCGCGACCAGCTGGCACGCGCCTGCGGGTCTTCGAGCATGCGCTGCAGATAGCCGTTGAGCTGGTCTTGTTCGAACGGCTCGTCCAGCACCAGGCCGCTGTCGGCCTCGGCAATGTAGTGGGCATAACCGCACACCTTGGACACCAGCACCGGCAAGCCGGCGACCAATGCTTCGAGCAGCACCGTACCGGTATTCTCGTTGTACGCCGGGTGAATCAGCAGGTCGGCGCCCAGCAGGAAGCGCGGGATGTCGCTGCGGCCCTTGAGGAACTGCACTTGGTCGCCCAGGCCCAGGGTAGCGCTTTGCAGCTGGAATACCTTGGGGTCGTCTTGGCCGATCACCATCAGCCTGGTGCGTTTGCGCAGGGCCGACGGCAGCGCAGCCAGTGCCTTGAGGCTTCGGTCCAAGCCTTTGGTCTTGAAGCCTGAACCAATCTGCACCAGCAGCAGGTCGTCATCGCCCAGGTTGAATTCCTTGCGGAACTCAGCGCGGATCTCGGCGGCATTGGCCGGCGCACGGCGATCCTGGGAAATGCCTGGCGGCAGCAGGTGGAAGCGTTCTACCGGGGTGCCGTAATGCTTGATGAACAGCGGCTGCTGCACTTCGGAAATCATCAGCACTTCGGTATGGGCGTCCTTGGCGAACACCGCACGCTCGTACTCGGCAAAGTGCCGATAGCGGCCCCAGCGACGGTACAAGCCACCGCGCAGGGTCTGCGCCTTGTCCTCGAAGCAGCCGTCGGCGGCGTAGTACACGTCCAGCCCTGGCATCTTGTTGAAGCCGATCAGGCGGTCGACCGGGCGCTTGGCCAGGTCGGCGGCCATCCAGGCGCTGAGCTTCTCGTTGCGGCGGTGGTTGAAAATCGCCTTCACCGGCGCCACCAGCACTTCGAAGCCCGGCGGAATGTCACCCTCCCAGATCAGCGTATACACACGGATCTGGTGGCCCCGCTTCTGGCATTCCAGGGCAATGCGCATGAAATCGCGCTGCAGCCCGCCGAAGGGGAAATATTTGTAAAGCACGAAAGCCAGTTGCATCAACGGACATCCTCAGCCAGCAGCAACGCGCTCAAACGGCTCGCCACATGCTCGGGATTCAGGCGAGTGAAGCACAGCGGCCACTCGCGTTTCAGATCGAACCGGGCCAGGTCATCGGCGCGCGGTTTGTAGGTGCACTTCTTCTGCAGGCAGGGAGCGCAAGGCCAGTCACTGGCCTGGTGAATCTGGGTCCGTCCGTAGGCGCCAGTCAGGCCCGGGTTGGTTGGGCCAAACAGCGAAATGGTGGGCACATCGAGTGCCGCCGCCAGGTGGCCAAGGCCGGTATCGACCGCCACGCAGGCCTTTGCCGCCGCCAGAACACGAGCGACGCCGGCAAGGTTCAATTTGGGGAGCACCTGGCAGTTGTTCAAGCCTTGGGCAATTCGCTCGGCCCGCGCCTTCTCAGCCGGATTACCCCAAGGCAGGCGCACTTCCAGCTTGCGCCGGCCCATGCGCTCGGCCAGTTCGCGCCAGTAGGCTTCGGGCCAATGCTTGGTCGCCCAGGTGGTGCCATGCAGGAACACCACATAGGGCGCGGCCGGCGGCAGTTGCAGGCGGTCGAGGTCCAGGCCGTAGTTGCCGATGCCTTCTGGCAGGTCATAGGCCAGGGCCATGGCAAACAGTTGGCGTACCCGCTCCACCGCGTGCTGGCCGGTAGCGACCGACAGAGGCCGGTCGTAGAAGCGGCTGGCCCAGCCTTCGCGCGCCGAGTAGCGGTCCAGGCCGGCTACGGGTGCCTTCACGTAACGGGTCAACCAGGCCGACTTGACCAGGCCCTGGGCGTCGATCACTAGGTCGTACTTGCGCTCGCGCACGCGCTGCTTGAACGCCTTCCACTCGCCACTCTTGATGGTTTGCCAGAGGTTCTTGCGCCAGCGACGGATCGCCACCGGGATGACCTGGTCGACCGCGGGGTGCCAACTGGGGATTTCAGCGAAGCCTTCTTCCACCACCCAATCGAAACGGATGCCGGGAATGGCATGGGCGGCATCGGTAAGCGCCGGCAGGGTGTGGATGACATCCCCCAGCGACGAGGTCTTGATGATCAGTACCCGCACTTAGTCGACCTCGGCCACGGTATCGATCAGGTCCGGTCCGCTGAGGCTGTGCAGGGCGGCAATCACTTTGCCCGGTTCCAGCAGACGCAGGCAATTGTAATGGCCGAAGCGACAGGTGCGGTCAAAGCACGGGCTGCACTCGATACCGGTGCGCACCACTTCCACCTGTTCAGCCAACGGTGGGGTAAAGCCGGGTGAAGTCGAGCCGTACACCGCCACCAACGGACGGTTCAGCGCAGCGGCCACGTGCATCAGGCCGGAGTCGTTGGACACCACGGCATGGGCGCAGGACATCAGGTCGATGGCCTCGGCCAGCGAGGTCTCACCGGCCAGGTTGGACGACTCTTCACGGAGCCCCGGAATCAGCCGGTCGCGGATCTGCTCACCGACCGGGTGATCGTTCTTCGAGCCAAAAAGCCACACTTGCCAGCCTTGGCGAATCATCGCATCGGCCACAGCGGCATAGTGCTCTGCCGGCCAGCGCTTGGCTTCGCCAAACTCGGCGCCAGGGCACAGCGCCAGTACCGGACGGTCCAGTTCCAGGCCGAACTTGGCCAGGGCGGCGTCACGGCTTTGCGCTTCGATCTGCAGGTTGGGGCGCGGGTATGGCTGCGGCAGCTCGGCGCCGGGTGCGTAAGCGAGGGCCATGAAGCGCTCGATCATCAGCGGATAGCGGGCCTTGTCCAGCTTGCGCACATCGTTCAGCAGGCCGAAGCGCATTTCACCACGCCAGCCGGTGCGTTTGGGAATGCCGGCAAAAAAGGGCACCAGCGCCGACTTGAGCGAGTTGGGCAGCAGGATGGCCTGGTCGTACTGGCCGGCCAGGGACTTGCCGATGCGCCGCCGCGTGGCCAGCTCCAGCGCGCCGTGGCCGAGCGGGAAGCTCAAGGCCTGACGCACCTCAGGCATGCGCTCGAGGATCGGCCGGCTCCATTCAGGGGCCAGCACGTCGATCACGCAGTCGGGGTGCTGCTGTTTCAGGCACTGGAACAGAGTCTGCGCCATCACCATGTCGCCGACCCAGCTGGGGCCAATGATCAGTATTCTCATGCTTAGTCCAGAAACGCTCGGGGAGGCTACAGGCTGCGGTACAGCCTGGCCTCCCCTCTTTATATTCAGGCTATGTGGCGGACAGTGTACCACTCACATGGCCTATTCGCGGGCAAGCCCGCTCCCACAGGGATTGCACACTGCTCAGGGCCTTTGCAGTACCTGTGGGAGCGGGCTTGCCCGCGAATAAGCCAACACGGTATCAGCTTAAACCCAACTCACCCCAGATCCGCCGCACTTCACGGCGTTCATCGGCAAACTGCGCCGCATCGATCACCCCGGCCTCCTTCTGCAGGGCCTGGCGGTGGGAGGCCGAGCGGAACGCCTTGTACACTTCACGCAACAGCACCGCGTCACTGGCCGGCATCAAGTTCGCCTGCTCCAGCTCTTCCAGAATGCGGATGTTATCGGTCCATCGAAGTATGGCCGGATGGTCATGGGACCAGGCCAAAGCGGCGTATTGCACCATAAATTCGATATCGACGATACCGCCGGCATCCTGCTTGATATCGAAGGGTACGCCGGCGTCGAAGGCGTTCGCCGCGGTACCGGCAGCCGTAGCCTTGGTACCGAGGTTGTCACGCATCTTGGCGCGCATTTCACTCACCTCGGCGCGCAGTTTTTCCAGGTCGCGGGCCTGGCCCAGTACCTTGGCACGCACACCTTCGAATGCCGCACCCACCTGCTTGCAACCCACCAGCACACGGGCCCGCACCAGCGCCTGGTGCTCCCATGTCCAGGCTTCGTTCTGCTGGTAGCGCTCGAAGGCGCCCAGCGAGCTGACCAGCAGGCCCGAGGCGCCGGACGGGCGCAGGCGCATATCCACGTCGTACAGTTGGCCCGAGTTGGTCTGGGTGGTCAGCAGGTGGATGATGCGCTGCCCCAGACGCGTGAAGAACTGCGCGCTGTCGATAGGCTTCGCACCGTCGGTTTCCGCCTGCGGATCGCCATCATGGATGAAGACCAGGTCCAGGTCCGAACCGTGGCCTAGCTCCAGGCCGCCCATCTTGCCGTAACCGATGATGATGAAACCCGGGTCGCACAGGCTGCCGTCGCTGCGCTTGGGTTGGCCGTGGCGAGCCACGGTCTGGCGCCAGGCCAAGGCCAGCACCTGATCGAGGATGGCTTCCGCCAGCCAGGTCAGGTAGTCGCTGACTTTCATCAACGGCAGGTTGCCGCTGATTTCCGAGGCGGCCACGCGCAGGCTGTGGGCCAGCTTGAAATGGCGCAGCGCCTCCATCTGCTGCTCCAGGTCGTCCTCGGGGATGCGCGTGAGGCGCTCGCGCAGCTCGCTGGCCAATTCTGGCGCCAAGGGCGGGCTGAACAAGCGGCCCTCATTGAGCAGTTCGTCGAGCAGCAGCGGGTAAAGGGCAATCTGCTCGGCAATCCACGGGCTGGCGGCGCACAGTGTCAGCAAACGGCGCAAGGCACCGGGGTTTTCGGTCAGCAGTACCAGATAGGCAGAACGCCTTGCCACAGCCTCGACCAATGGCAACACCCGCTCAAGCACCAGGTCAGGGTTGTCATGCTCCACCGCCTGGGCTAGCAGCCGTGGGATGAATGCGTCAAGTCGCTCACGGCCGATGCGCTGCATCGAGCGCAACTGCGGGCTGGAGCGCAGCCCGGCCAGGCGCCTCAAGGCTTCAGCGGGTTGCTTGAAGCCAGCCTCTTGCAATTGCCGGCCGGCGGCTTCTTCATCCTGCGCCTGCTCCCACAACGGCGACCACTCACCACCCACCACCAGTTCGCCTTCGCCGTCTTCATCATCCGGGTCGGCAATGACCTGGCGGAAATGCCAGTCGATACGGCCACGCCAGTACATCAACTGGTCGTGGAAGCTCTGCCAGTCGGCAAAACCGAGCACATAGGCCACACGTGCCTGATCGGTCTCACCTTCCGGCAACATTTGCGTCTGGCGGTCGGCAATGGCCTGGATGGCGTGCTCGGTATAGCGCAGGAACTCATAACCCTCGCGCAGCTCGGCGACCACTGCCGGCGGCAGGTAACCCTGGCCTTCGAGGGTGGCCAACACCTTGAGCAACGGCCGCTGCTGCAGGCTGAGGTCACGCCCGCCGTGGATCAGCTGGAAGGCTTGGGCGATGAACTCCACTTCGCGAATACCACCGGCACCCAGCTTGATGTTCTCGGCCATGCCCTTGCGCCGCACTTCCTGCTGGATCAGCTGCTTCATGGTGCGCAGCGCTTCGATTGCGGAAAAGTCCAGGTAGCGGCGGTACACGAACGGGCGCAGCATCTCCTGCAACTGCGCGCCGGCCGCCTGGTCGCCGGCCACCACCCGCGCCTTGATCATCGCGTAACGTTCCCAGTCACGGCCCTGGTCCTGGTAGTACTGCTCCAGTGCATTGAAGCTGAGCACCAGGGCACCCGCCGAACCATAGGGACGCAGGCGCATGTCTACGCGGAACACAAAGCCGTCGACGGTAACCGGGTCCAGTGCCTTGATCAGCCTTTGGCCCAGGCGCGTGAAGAACTCCTGGTTGTCCAGCGAGCGCTTCACCCCTTCGGTTTCACCGCCCTCGGGGAAACCGAAGATCAGGTCGATGTCCGACGACAGATTAAGCTCTACCGCTCCCAGCTTGCCCATGCCCAGCACCACCATGTGCTGCGGCTGGCCGCTGCGGTTGCCGATGGGCGTGCCAAATTGCTGGCAATGGCGCGGGTACAGCCATTGGTAGGCTTCGTCGATGGCCGCATCGGCAAGGTCCGACAGGTCACGGCAGGTTTCGCCAAGTTCCGCCTGACGGGTAATGTCGCGCCAGATAATGCGCAGCTGCTGGCGGTTGCGCGCGCGGCGCAGATTGCGCGCCAACTCGTCCTCGCTCTGTGCCGCCTGCGCTGTTGCGGCGATTTGCCCGCGCAGCTCGCCCGGGGCGTAACGCCGCTCCAGCTCGCCGCTGGCCAGCAGGGCGAACAGCATGGCGGGCTCGCGCTGGGCCAAACTGAGCACGAATTCACTGGCAGCAGCCACCTGGTCGAACTGCTGCCGGTGCAGCGGGCTCCAGGCCTGCAGGTCGAGTTCGGGGTGGCCGGCCACGGCGTCGCTGATGAACTGCTGGTTGCGAGTGACCAGCGGCTGCAAGGTGGCAGGCAGATCGGAGGGCAAAGGTAGGCGCATGGTCTATCCTTGATCGGCGTGAAATAGAGGGGAAAAAGCGGCCAAGGGGAAGCCGGACCACGGTTGGACTGTCGTACAAAAGTTGGAAATAGCTGAAAAAAACGAAAACTTGGCAACAAACATCAAGAACCACCCGTTCGCGACACAATGCCAACCAACATGAACGTTTTTCCTCACAAGCCAAGGTGCGACTAAACGTCGCAGAAATGTAGTTTTACTACTACTCGTGTCGTGTAAAAGCATGAAATGCGAAAGCAAATGTAGTAAAACTACAACGCGCCGGAAGACACCCCGGTAATCCAAGAATTCACGACGTCTGCCCATAAGGCCAGTCGCAATCTCAGGCAATCGATTCTGGTTGCCTTTCCGCCCTGGAGCAAGCCATGCAAGACCTCGATCCAATCGAAACCCAGGAATGGCTGGATGCCCTGGAGTCGGTCCTCGACAAAGAAGGCGAAGACCGCGCTCATTACCTGATGACCCGTATGGGCGAGCTGGCCACCCGTAGTGGCTCCCAGCTGCCATATGCGATCACCACGCCATACCGCAACACCATCCCTGTCACCCACGAAGCACGCATGCCTGGCGACCTGTTCATGGAACGCCGCATTCGCTCGATGGTGCGTTGGAACGCGCTGGCCATGGTCATGCGTACCAACCTGAAAGACTCGGACCTGGGCGGACACATCTCTAGCTTCGCCTCCAGTGCCACCCTGTACGACATCGGCTTCAACTACTTCTTCCAGGCCCCTACCGAAGAACACGGCGGCGACCTGATCTTCTTCCAGGGCCACGCATCGCCAGGCGTCTACGCCCGTGCCTTCATGGAAGGCCGTATCAACGAAGACCAGATGAACAACTTCCGTCAGGAAGTGGACGGCAACGGCCTGTCTTCGTACCCGCACCCATGGTTGATGCCTGACTTCTGGCAGTTCCCGACCGTTTCGATGGGTCTGGGCCCGATCCAGGCGATCTACCAGGCACGCTTCATGAAGTACCTGGAAGCCCGTGGCTTCATCCCGGCCGGCAAGCAGAAGGTCTGGTGCTTCATGGGCGACGGTGAGTGCGACGAGCCGGAATCCCTGGGTGCAATCGCCCTGGCCGGCCGCGAGAAGCTGGACAACCTGATCTTCGTCATCAACTGCAACCTGCAGCGCCTCGACGGCCCGGTTCGCGGCAACGGCAAGATCATCCAGGAGCTCGAAGGCGTGTTCCGTGGCGGTGGCTGGAACGTCAACAAAGTCGTCTGGGGCCGCTTCTGGGACCCACTGCTGGCCAAGGACACCAACGGTGCCCTGCAGCGCCGCATGGACGAAGTCATCGACGGCGAATACCAGAACTACAAAGCCAAAGACGGCGCGTACGTTCGCGAGCACTTCTTCAACACCCCGGAACTCAAGGCCATGGTCGAAGACCTGTCCGACGAAGAGATCTGGAAGCTCAACCGTGGCGGTCACGACCCGTACAAGGTCTACGCGGCGTATCACCAGGCTGTTAACCACAAAGAGCAGCCGACCGTCATCCTGGCCAAGACCATCAAGGGTTACGGCACCGGTGCTGGCGAAGCCAAGAACACCGCGCACAACACCAAGAAGGTCGACGTCGACAGCCTGCGTCACTTCCGTGACCGCTTCGACATCCCGGTCAAGGATGCCGACCTGGAGAACCTGCCGTTCTTCAAGCCGGAAGAAGGTTCTGCCGAAGCCAAGTACCTGGCCGAGCGCCGTGCCGCCCTGGGCGGTTTCGTGCCACAGCGCCGTGCCAAGAGCTTCAGCGTGCCGACCCCGCCACTGGAAACGCTGAAAGCGATCCTGGACGGCTCGGGCGACCGCGAAATCTCCACCACCATGGCCTTCGTGCGTATTCTGGCGCAGCTGGTCAAGGACAAGGACATTGGCCAGCGCATCGTTCCGATCATCCCGGACGAAGCCCGTACCTTCGGTATGGAAGGCATGTTCCGCCAGTTGGGCATCTACTCGTCGGTCGGCCAGCTCTACGAGCCAGTCGATAAAGACCAGGTGATGTTCTACCGCGAAGACAAGAAGGGCCAGATCCTCGAGGAAGGCATCAACGAAGCCGGCGCCATGTCGTCGTTCATCGCTGCCGGCACCTCGTACAGCTGCCACAACCAGCCGATGCTGCCGTTCTACATCTTCTACTCGATGTTCGGTTTCCAGCGTATTGGCGACCTGGCCTGGGCCGCTGGCGACAGCCGCACCCGTGGCTTCCTGATCGGCGGTACCGCCGGCCGTACCACCCTCAACGGTGAAGGCCTGCAGCACGAAGACGGTCACAGCCACATGATGGCGGGCACCATCCCGAACTGCCGCACCTACGATCCGACCTACGGCTACGAGCTGGCGGTGATCATCCAGGACGGCATGAAGAAGATGACCGAAGAGCAACAGGACATCTTCTACTACATCACCGTGATGAACGAATCCTACCAGCAGCCAGCCATGCCGGCCGGTGTCGAGGAAGGCATCATCAAGGGCATGTACCTGCTGGAAGAGGACACCCGCGAAGCCGCACACCACGTACAGCTGATGGGCTCCGGCACCATCCTGCGCGAAGTCCGCGAAGCTGCGAAGATCCTGCGTGAAGAGTTCAACGTCGGAGCCGACGTGTGGAGCGTCACCAGCTTCAACGAACTGCGCCGCGACGGCCTGGCCGTGGAACGCGCCAACCGCCTGAAGCCTGGCCAGAAGCCACAGCAGACCTACGTCGAGCAGTGCCTGAACGGTCGCAAAGGCCCGGTCATCGCCTCTACCGACTACATGAAGCTGTTCGCCGAGCAGATTCGCCAGTGGGTACCGAGCAAAGAGTTCAAAGTCCTGGGTACCGACGGTTACGGTCGCAGCGACAGCCGCAAGAAGCTGCGTCACTTCTTCGAAGTCGACCGCCACTTCGTGGTGCTGGCTGCCCTGGAAGCCCTGGCTGACCGTGGCGAGATCGAACCCAAGGTTGTCGCAGACGCTATCGTCAAGTTCGGTATCGACCCGGACAAGCGCAACCCACTGGACTGCTGAGGAGTATTTTTAAGTGAGCGAACTCATTCGCGTACCTGACATCGGCAGCGGTGAAGGTGAAATCATCGAGCTGTTCGTCAAGGTCGGTGATCGTATCGAGGCTGACCAGAGCCTGCTGACCCTGGAGTCCGACAAGGCCTCCATGGAGATCCCGGCGCCCAAGGCCGGCGTCATCAAGGAGCTGAAGGTCAAGCTGGGCGACCGCCTGAAAGAAGGCGACGAGCTGCTGGTCCTGGAAGCCGAGGGCGCCGCTGCTGCAGCCCCTGAGGCACCGGCCGCTGCCGCAGCTCCGGCTGCGGCGCCAGCGCCAGCCGCTGAAGCCGCTCCTGCTGCTCCAGCCGCAGCCCCGGCTGCCGCCAGCGTGCAGGACATCCATGTGCCGGACATCGGTTCGTCGGGCAAGGCCAAGATCATCGAAGTGCTGGTCAAAGTCGGCGACACCGTCGAAGCCGACCAGTCGCTGATTACCCTGGAGTCCGACAAGGCCTCCATGGAAATCCCGTCGCCGGCCGCCGGCGTGGTCGAAGAAGTGCTGTGCAAGCTGGAAGACGAAGTCGGCACTGGCGACCTGATCTTCAAGCTGAAAGTGGCGGGTGCCGCCCCGGCTGCCGCGCCGGCACCGGCTGCTGCTCCTGCACCAGCCAAGGCTGAGGCTGCTCCGGCTGCCGCACCTGCCGCTGCCGCCCCGGCTGCTGCCCCTGCACCGGCTGCTACCGCACCGGCCGCTGGCAGCAATGCCAAGGTTCACGCAGGCCCTGCTGTTCGTCAGCTGGCCCGTGAATTCGGTGTCGAGCTGGGCGCAGTTGCTGCCACCGGTCCGCACGGTCGCATCCTGAAAGAAGACGTGCAGGTCTACGTCAAGGCCATGATGCAGAAGGCCAAGGAAGCGCCGGCAGCCGCCGGTGCGACCGGTGGTGCCGGCATCCCGCCAATCCCTGCCGTGGACTTCAGCAAGTTCGGTGAAGTGGAAGAAGTGGCCCTGACCCGCCTGATGCAGGTCGGTGCTGCCAACCTGCACCGCAGCTGGCTCAACGTGCCGCACGTGACCCAGTTCGACTCTGCCGACATCACCGAGCTGGAAGCCTTCCGCGTTGCGCAGAAGGCCGTGGCCGAGAAGGCGGGGGTGAAGCTGACCGTGCTGCCACTGCTGCTCAAGGCCTGCGCCTTCCTGCTCAAGGAACTGCCGGACTTCAACAGCTCGCTGGCACCAAGCGGCAAGGCCATCATCCGCAAGAAGTACGTGCACATCGGCTTCGCCGTGGACACCCCGGACGGCCTGCTGGTCCCTGTGATCAAGAACGTCGACCAGAAGAGCCTGCTGCAACTGGCTGCCGAAGCCGCTGCACTGGCCGAGAAGGCGCGCACCAAGAAGCTGTCGGCTGACGAGATGCAAGGCGCTTGCTTCACCATCTCCAGCCTCGGCCACATTGGCGGCACCGGCTTCACGCCGATCGTCAATGCGCCGGAAGTGGCTATCCTGGGCGTCTCCAAGGCGACCATGCAGCCAGTCTGGGATGGCAAGGCCTTCCAGCCAAAGCTGATGCTGCCGCTGTCGCTGTCCTACGATCACCGTGTGATCAACGGCGCTGCCGCCGCGCGCTTCACCAAGCGCCTGGGCGACGTGCTGGGCGATATCCGCACCATGCTGCTGTAAGCCAGCACACTGCCCCTCCTTGCGAGGGGCAGTACCCTTTTCGAGCTGCCACGCTCGTACCTCAACCCCGTCGAATGGCGGGGCTTTTTTTTGCCTGGAAAAAGCTCGGAGGGCTTCGCCCTCCTTTCGCGACACAAGGCCGCCCCCCAGGCAATCGCAGTCTATTGTGGGAGCGGCCTTGTGTCGCGATGGGCCGCAAAGCGGCCCCAAAAGCTCCAGCCAAACTACAGAATCGGCCACGTCAGCCGATAACCTGTCCACAGCATCAAGCATGGCCGCTTGCCAGCCCTCGGGACATGATGCAACCTTGCCAAATCCGCCGCAGCCACAAGGCAGCGTTCCCTCTTCAAGCGAGTCTTCGATGAAAAGCCAACCCGATGCCGCCAGCCGTGTGGCGGCCGAGGTCGTGACACAGTTACCCGTGCCCTCGCGGCTCGGCATGCTGCGTTTCGAAAGGCTCAACGAAGCCAGCTGGGCCATGCTCTACCTTGACCCAGCCTGTGAGCGCCAGTTCGGCCTGCAAACCGGCGAGCTGTGTGCCCTGATTGACGCGCCCTACGCCAGCCTGATGGAACCCGAAGCACGCTACCGGCTGCACGACGAAATCCAGTTGCAACTGGCCCAGCGCGGCTACTACCGCGTGCGCTACACCCTGCACACACCGAGCACCTCGCTGCGCCTGCTGGAAGCGGGTGAAGCCTACAAGCAACACAACCGTCAGCTGTTGCGCGGCTACCTGAGCGTGCTCGACGACCAGCAGGAAGAGACCGGCGAAACCGGCGCCAGCGACCTGGAGTCACGCAACAACCGCCTGCAGCTGGCCCTGCAGCTGAACCAGCGCACGCAGCAAGAACAGTTGGAGCACCTGGAGCGGGTGCGCGGCCAGCAGGACCTTATCCTGCGCCTCGCCCGCCATCGCTACAGCGCGGACAACTCGCTACTCGAAGCGGCCCAGCTGATCACCCAGAGCGCCTGCGAAATCTACAAGGTCGACTGCGCCAGCATCTGGCACCTGGAAGACCAACGCCTGGAACCGATCATCGCCTGGTACCGCGACGCACAGGAGCACCGCCAGCCCGAAGCCATTGATGCCAGCCGCTTCCCCGACTACCTGGATGCACTGCACGCAAGTCGCGCCATCGACGCTCACAACGCCGGCCACGACCCGCGCACCCGCGCCCTGGCGCAAAGCATGCGCCCGGAAAACAAGGCCATGCTCGACGCCAGCATCCGCGTCGATGGCCAGGTGATCGGCGTGTTGTGCCTGGAGCAAAGCGGCCAGCCAAGGGCCTGGCAGTCGGACGAGATTGCCTTTGCCGGTGAGCTGGCCGACCAGTTCGCCCAAGTGATCACAAACCACAAACGACGGGCCGCGGCCAGCGCCCTGCACCTGTTCCAGCGTGCGGTCGAGCAGAGCGCCAGTGCCTTCCTGCTGGTGAACCGCGACGGCCGGGTGGAGTACGTCAACCCCAGCTTCACTGCCATCACCCAGTACAGTACCGACGAAGTGCAGGGCCGCCAGTTGGGTGAGCTACCGGCACTGGAGAATCTCAGCGAACTGCTGTTCGACTCGCCGTCGAGCCTGGCCATGGGCAACAGTTGGCAGGGCGAATTCAAGAGCCGGCGCAAGAACCTGGAGCCGTACTGGGGCCAGTTGTCGATTTCCAAGGTGTACGGTGACAACCGTGAGCTGACCCACTACATCGGCATCTACGAAGACGTCACCCAGACCAAGCTGGCCCAGCAACGCATCGAGCGCCTGGCTTACACCGACAACCTCACCAACCTGGGCAACCGCCCGGCGTTCATCCGCAGCCTGGACGAGCGCTTCGCCCGCGATGGCGAAAGCTCCATGTGCCTGCTGCTGGTGGACATCGACAACTTCAAGCGCATCAACGACAGCCTTGGCCACCAGACCGGCGACAAGCTGTTGATCAGCCTGGCCAGGCGTCTGCGCAACAGCCTGCACAGCGGTGGCATCCTGGCGCGCTTTGCCAGTAACGAGTTCGCCGTGCTGCTCGACGACACCAGCCTTGAAGATGGCCAAGGCGTCGCCCAGCAGTTGCTGTGCACCCTCGACAAACCGATGTTCGTCGACAACCAGCTGATCAACGTCACCGCCTCGGTAGGCCTGGCCTGTGCACCGTTGCACGGTGTCGACCCGGCCAGCCTGATGAAGAATGCCGGCCTTGCATTGCACAAGGCCAAGGCCAACGGTAAACACCAGGTACAGGTGTTTACCGAAGTGCTCAATGCCGAAGCCAGCTACAAGCTGTTCGTCGAAAACAACCTGCGCCGTGCCCTGACCCAGAATGAGCTGGACGTGTTCTACCAGCCCAAGCTGTGCCTGCGCAGCGGTCGCCTGCTGGGCCTGGAAGCGCTGCTGCGCTGGAACCACCCCGAACGCGGCATGATCCGCCCGGACCAGTTCATCAGCGTGGCCGAGGAAACCGGCCTGATCATCCCTATCGGCAAATGGGTGGTGCGCCAGGCGTGCTGCATGAGCCAGCAACTGCGCAAGGCCGGCCTGGGCAACCTGCATGTAGCCATCAACCTGTCGCCCAAACAGTTCTCCGACCCGGACCTGGTGGCATCAATCAGCACCATCCTCAAGGAAGAAGCCCTGCCCCCGCACCTGCTGGAGCTGGAGCTGACCGAAGGCCTGCTGCTGGAAGCCAGCGAAGACACCCACCGCCAGCTGGATGAACTGAAGGCCCTGGGCCTGACCTTGGCCATGGACGACTTCGGCACCGGTTATTCGTCGCTGAGCTACCTGAAGAAGTTTCCGATCGACATCCTCAAGATCGATCGCAGCTTCATCAACGAAATCCCCGACAACCAGGACGACATGGAAATCACCTCGGCGGTGGTGGCCATGGCCCACAACCTGAAGCTGAAGGTGGTGGCCGAAGGGATCGAGACGCCGGAGCAGCTGGCATTCCTGCGCCGTCACCGCTGCGACGTGGGCCAGGGCTACCTGTTCGACCGGCCGATTCCCGGGCGCGAACTGGCCGAGCGGCTGAAGCGCTATCCGCGTGGCCCGGTGGCCTGACAGCTGCGTAATCCTCGGGCACTATAGAAGCCATTCGGGCCCTTTCGCGGGCACGCCCGCTCCCACAGAAACACCACAACCTTTGAAACCTGTGCTGTACCTGTGGGAGCGGGCATGCCCGCGAAGGCCCAAACCCCTACCCCACTGAATAAACACAGAGGAACGGCCATGGTCCTGCGTTCGGAAATCCTGGTGAACAAAAACGTCATGCCCACTGCGGAACAGGCACTGCCTGGCCGCGACACGCCAATGAGCCTGCCCGAGTTCCACTACGTCTTCAAAGACACCCCACTGCTCGGCCCGTTCTTCGAAGGCGCCATCGACTTCGCCATCTTCGGCCTGGGCTGTTTCTGGGGCGCGGAGCGCCGCTTCTGGCAGCGTGAAGGTGTGGTCAGCACCGTGGTCGGCTACGCCGGCGGCTTCACCCCGCATCCTACTTACGAAGAAGTCTGCTCGGGCCTGACCGGCCACACCGAAGTGGTGCTGGTGGTGTTCGACAAGGACAAGGTCAGCTACCGCGAACTGCTGGCAATGTTCTGGGAGCTGCACAACCCCACCCAAGGCATGCGCCAGGGCAACGACATCGGCACCCAGTACCGCTCGGCCATCTACTGCACCAGCCCGGAACAGCTGGAACAGGCCAAGGCCAGCCGCGACGCCTACCAGGCCGAGCTGAGCAAGGCCGGCTTCGGTGAGATCACCACCGAAATCGACCAGGCACCGACCGTATATTTCGCCGAGGCCTACCACCAGCAGTACCTGGCCAAGAACCCGGACGGCTACTGCGGCATCGGCGGCACCGGCGTGTGCCTGCCACCCAGCCTGCAAGGTAACTGAAGCATGAGCACGATGACCCTGTTCCACTCGCCGTTGTCGCCTTTCGTGCGCAAGGTCATGGTGGTGTTGCACGAGACCGGCCAGCTTGAGCGTGTGCAGCTGCAGCCGGTGAACATCAGCCCGGTGAGCGGCGACCCGCAGCTCAACCTGGACAACCCGATCGGCAAGATCCCAGCCTTGCGCCTGGAAGACGGCACCGTGCTGCATGACAGCCGGGTAATCTGCGAGTACCTCGACATGCAGCACGTTGGCTTGCCGCTGCTGCCACGAGAAGGCTCGGCGCGCTGGCGGCGCATGACCTTGGTCTCACAGGCCGATGCGATCATGGATGCGGCGGTGTCGAGCCGTTATGAGAGCTTCCTGCGGCCAGAAGACAAGCGCTGGGATGGCTGGCTGCAGGCGCAGGGTGACAAGATCCGCCGGAGCCTGGCCAACCTTGAGCAGGAGCACTTGCCGGAGCTGATTTCCGGCTTCGACCTGGCGGCGATTGGCGTGGCCTGTGCGCTGGGCTATCTGGATTTGCGTCAGCCCGGGTTTGGCTGGCGTGAGCGCCAGCCTGGGTTGGCGGCGTGGTATGCCGAGGTGGTCAAGCGGCCATCGATGGTCGCTACAGCGCCAGTGGCCTGACAGGGCCCCTTCGCGGGTAAACCCGCTCCTACAGTTTCTCCACAGTGTTCGCTATCTGTGGTGGGCTTGTGGGAGCGGGCGTGCCCGCGAAGGCCTCACCTCGGTATCACAGGAAACAACAGCCCGATCCTGAGCGCCAACCAGCGCCCGATCTCTCTATCCTCCCTCATGCCGCCCTCCCCACACGCGCCCAGTCCAGCCGCCGGGTCATCACCATGAACACCCCAAGCAAACCGAAACACAACAGCGACCCCATCAGCAGCGCATAGTCTTCGGCACTCAGCAGCCCGTAGAGCAGCGCGTACAACGCCGCCAAACCCGCAGCAAAACCCACCCCTCGCCCCCGGCTGCGCAACACATGGCTCAGGTAGAAGCCGATCAGCAGCACACACGCCGAAGCTGACAACCCATAGGCCAGGCCAAAGCCAATGTGCTCGGACAACGACAACAGCAGCAGATAGAAGAACGCCAGCGCCACGCCCACCAGGATGTACTGCACCGGGTGCACACTCAGGTTCTTCATTACCTCGAACAGGAAAAAGCCGGCAAAGGTCAGGGCAATGAACAACAACGCGTATTTGATTGCCCGCTCACTCTTCAGATATTGGTCCACCGGGTCAACGAAGCTCACGCCGAAGGTGCGTTCACTGAAGTCTGCACACTGCCCACCGACAGCGCACTGGCGCAGGGCGTCTTCAAGGTTGGTAGCAAAGAACGAGGTCTGCCAGTGGGCGCTGAAGCCTTGAGCATCGATCTCGCGGCGGTTGGGCAGGTAACTGCCAACGAAGCTCGGGTGCGGCCAGTTGGCGCGCATGTTCACGCTGCTGGTACGGCCCACGGGTACCACGTGCAACTGGCCGGTACCTTGCAGCGCCAGGTCAAAGCCATAGCTGAACGCTCGCGCCTGTAGCCCGTCCAGCCCCGGCAGGCTGGCGTGCACGCCGCCGCGCATCCAGTCGAGCTGGGTGCCGGGCTCAAACGGCACTTTTTGCTCGTCCATGCTCAGCTCCAGAGCACTTTTGATACCGCGGATATCACTGATGCCCACCACCAGGAACGGCTTGTCGAAGCGGTAGTCGTCAAAGTCCTTGTCGATGCCCCAATGCGCCGGGAGCTTGAAGCGGCCGCTGATACGGCCTTTGGCGTGGAACAACCGCGCCTGGTAGATGCCGCGGGCGCGCAGTTCGGTGTCCACACCCAGGTCGGCGTCGAAGGTTTCCGGCAGGAAGTACAAGTGGCCGGTGATGGTGCTGGTTTCCTGGGTACGCGCACCGTCCTTTTCGATCCAGCGGCGCTGGTACTTGCGGTACGGTACCACCAGCAACGGGCCGCTGAGTTGCTGATCGAAGCTGGTGCTCTGGGCGATATCACGCAGCACGCCGTCGCGCATGGCCTGGCGGTCGTCAATCAGGCCGTTGATCAGCAGTAACGGGATGAGCAACAGCAACATCAGCATGGCGATCATGCCGAGTTTGAAACCGAGGGTCTTGTTCATGTGGCCTCCTGTGGCAGTGGGCGCAGTGTCTGCGCCTTGCGTGGAGGCTTTGTGGAGCGCGTGTGTGATTTACGTGTATTTGGGGTTGCTGTGCAGCCCCGGCTATCTCAGCTAATGCGCCGCAGCGGCAGCCATAACCGCACCCGTACCCCGCCATCGACGTTGTCCACCGCCAAGGCCCCGCCGTGCAGCTGCATCACCTCGGCCACGAAGTTCAGCCCCAGCCCGGTGCTCTTGCGCCCGCTCCCGGGCCGCGGCAGCGAGTAAAACCGCTCGCTGACCCGCCCGATGGCATAGGCCGGTATCGCTTGCCCCTGGTTGAACACACTCAACGCCACGCGTTCGCCAGCGCGCTCCAGGTCGAACAGCAGCGTGCCCCCTTCCGGGGTGAAGTCCAGTGCGTTGTCGAGCAGGTTGGCCAACGCCTGGCGCATCAGGAACGGATCGCAAAGCAAACGCAAAGTGGCAGGCACCCGCTGACGTACCTGCAAACCGGCGCCTTCGATACGCGCCGCATGGGCCAGCAGCAACTCATCGACCAACGCCGCCAGCGCCACCTGCTGCTCGTCCTCCAGCGCCTGCATCTGTTCGACCCTGGCCAGGTTGAGCAGCCGCTCGATCATCTGCTGCAAACGCTCGCTCTCGCGCTCGATATTGCCGGCAAAGCGCGCCCGCTGATCAGCGGGCATGTCCTCGCCCTGCAACAGCTCGGAAGCACCACGGATGGCCGCCAGCGGGCTTTTCAGCTCGTGAGTCAGGGTGTGCACGTAGCGCTCGACATAGGCCTTGCCTTCCAGCTGGGTGCGCATGCGCTCCACTGCCTGTGCCAGGTTCGCCAGCTCGCCGCCCTTGTAATGCGGAAGCTCCGCACGCTCACCTTCGCTGACCGCCTGCGCATAACCTGCCAACTTGCGCAGCGAGCGCGCAAGCCACCACGACAGAGCCGCGCCGATCAGCAAGCCCAGGCCGATCAGCCCCAGCCCCAGGGTGAGCAGGCGTCGCTCGGAGCGGTCGATGTAGGGTTGCAATGAGCTATTGGGCTTGGCGACGGTGACAACGCCGATGATCTTGCCGTTGTCGATGATCGGCGCGCCAACGTGCATCACCGAGGTGCTTTCGTCGTTGGGGTCGCTGCGGGTAGAGCGGGCGCCATACTGGCCACGCAGGGTCAGCAGCACGTCATTCCACTGCGAGTAATCCTTGCCCAGGGCCTCGCCGCTGGAGTCCAGCAACACGATGCCCTTGGCGTCAGTGACGTAGATGCGGTGGCTGACCTGGTTCTTGGCCAGCCCCCAGATCTGTGCGCCCGGGCTGCGCGAGCCGTAGGCCTCGAGCACCTCGGGCAGGCGGCCCTGGTTCAGGGTGCCGGCCTTGACGTCATCCCGCAGGATTTCTGCCAGCAGGTTGGCAGTGTCTACCAATGTTTCTTCGGAAGATTGGCGCACTACCGGGCGAATCTGTTCGCGTACGGTATTGAGCAAGAAGTAACCGGCCAAACCGACGAACAGGAAGTACACCAGGAAGATGCGAATACCCAAGCGCATCAGGCGTGCTCCGGGCTATAGCTGTAACCGAGGCCGCGATGGGTCTGGATCGGCTCGGCATCACCCGCTACCTGGCGCAGTTTGGCGCGCAGGCTCTTGATATGGCTGTCGATGGTGCGCTCATAGCCCACGTCGGAGGCCACGCCCAAAGCGTCGAGCAGCTGTTCGCGGCTGAACACCCGCTGCGGTTGTTCGAGCAGGCATTGCAGCAGGCGGAACTCATGCCGGGTCAGCGTGAGCGGCTGGCTGCGGTAGGTAATCTGCATGCGCAGGGTGTCGAGCTGGAACAAGGTGGTTCCGCCGGCAGCCTCGGCCCTCGGGGCCATGCGTTTGAGGATCGCCCGAACGCGCGCTGCCACTTCACGAGGGCTGAAAGGTTTTACTACGTAGTCGTCGGCACCGATTTCCAGGCCCACTACGCGGTCGATTTCACCGTCCCGGGCGCTGAGAAACATCACCGGCACCTCGGTGAACCGTCGCAGCTGGCGACAGGTTTCGAAGCCGCTGATGTCGGGCAGGCCGATGTCGAGGATGACCAGGTCGGCCGGGCGCTGGCGCTGCTGGTCGAGGGCGGCACTGCCCAGGGTTACCCACTCGGTGCTGTGACCGTCGGCCTGCAGGGCGTAGACCAGGGTGTCGGCGATGGCAGCTTCGTCTTCGACGATGAGGATATGGGGCATGGCGTCCGGCCTTGCGGTTTTGAAGGTTGGCACATCTCAGTGTAGGAGCGGGCTTGCCCGCGAACACCGGCGAAGCCGGTGCCTGACACCACATTATGTGTGTTCGCGGGCAAGCCCGCTCCTACATTGTATGGCGCACGCTTCAGATCAGCAGCCTGGCTTGCCAGCAGTGAACTTCTTCGCCGGGTTGACCGCCGCCTTGAACTCGCGCAGCGCCTTGGAACCCACCAGCAGCGGGTAATTGAAGCTGCTGCGGTCCACCAGATTCACCTCGACGGTGCGCTTCACATCCCCCAGGCACAACTCCAGGTCGACCACCGGGCGCTTGGAGACCTCTGGCGCATCCCCTTCGTCCTCTTCATCGGCACGGCCCTTGATCTTGCTGATGCGCGAGACCTTGTGCTCGTACACCTTGCCGTCCGAGTCCTTGGTCGCCAGGCGGAAGCGCACCCACTCGTCGCCATCGCGGGTGAACAGCTCGATATCCTTGGCCGACAGCGACGCGGTGAAGGCGCCGGTGTCCATCTTGGCTTTCAGGGTTTCGCCCAGCTCGGGCAGGGCGATGTTTTCGTAACGGCCGTAGAGGGTGGGCTCGGCGGCCATTACCGGCAGCGCCAACAATGACAACAGGGCTAGCAGTGGTTTCACAGGCAGGCTTCCTTGAAAAGGGTCAGTGCTTAGACTGCACTGGCAAGATAGGTTCGCTTTCACAAGACTAAACAACATAACGTGAAACATTTGTTCCCGCCGCCGGGCATTGGACATTTGGCGTAGACGACCGCCCTGCTTATCATTGCCAACCGTTTATCTCCCACAACAAGAGTCTTTTTATGCGTCGCCTGCTGACCGGCATTCTCACTACCACCCTGCTGCTGCTCAACACCGTGGTGTTGATCTGCCCGCTGCTGGTCTTCGCCCTGCTCAAGCTGGTGTTGCCGGGCCGTGGCCGCGACTACGCGTCGTGGGCGGTGATGTGGGTGGCCGAAACCTGGTCGGAAATCGACAAAGCCATCTTCGCCCTGTGCATCCCTACCCAGTGGGACATCCGCGGTGTGGAAAACCTGCGCAAGGACACCTCGTACCTGGCCGTGAGCAACCACCAGACCTGGGTCGACATCCCGGCGTTGATCGAAAGCCTCAACCGCCGTACACCGTTCTTCAAGTTCTTCCTGAAAAAGGAACTGATCTGGGTACCGTTGCTGGGCCTGGCCTGGTGGGGGCTGGATTACCCGTTCATGAAGCGCTACAGCAAGGCGTTTCTGGAAAAGCACCCGGAGCTCAAGGGCAAGGACCTGGAAATCACCAAGGCGGCCTGCGAGCTGTTCAAGCGCCAGCCGGTGACCGTGGTCAATTACCTGGAGGGCACCCGGTTTACCGAAGCCAAGCGCCAGGAGCAGCAGTCGCCGTATCGCTACCTGCTCAAGCCCAAGGCGGGTGGTGTGGCGTTTGTGCTCGCGGCATTGGGCGAACAGCTGGATGCCCTGCTGGATGTGACCATCGTGTACCCCGGTAATAAGGCGCCGGGGTTCTGGGACCTGCTCAATGGCAGCATTAGCCGGGTGATTATCGACATTCAGGTGCGGGAGCTGGACCCGGCGTTGTGGGCGGGGGATTACGAGAATGATCCTGAGTTCAGGCAGACGGTACAGGCCTGGGTGAACCAGTTGTGGGTGGCGAAGGACCAGCGGATCGAGCAGCTGCGGGCGGAGATGGGCTAACACCTCTGCCGCCTGAACTGGCCCATTCGCGGGTGAACCCGCTCCTACAACCGCTACATTCAGGCATGCGCTGCCCCTTGTAGGAGCGGGTTCACCCGCGAAGAGGCCGGACCTGCCATAGCCAGAATCCGATCAAAACCCAGGCTAATAATCAGCATAAGGATTACTTTTTTGTCTTCCACCACCTAAGTGGATAAAAATCGACCACAGCACAACTACAAAAATGCCTGGATCGATCAATGGCCAACCCACCCAGCTCTAACCCCGCCCAGCTTCGCCGTGTTCTCGGCCTCCCCGCCCTGGTGTTCTTCGGCCTGGTGTACATGGTCCCGCTGACCATTTTCACCACCTACGGCATCGTCACCGAACTTACCGGTGGCCGCACCGCCGGCGCCTACCTGGTCACCCTGGTGGCCATGCTGTTCACCGCCGCGTCCTACAGCTTCATGGTCAAGCGCTTCCCGGTCGCGGGCTCGGCCTATTCCTACACCAACATGGCCTTCGGCCCCAATGTCGGCTTCCTGGCCGGCTGGTCGCTGTTGCTGGATTACCTGTTCCTGCCGATGATCAACTACCTGCTGATCGGCCTGTTTCTCAACATTGCGTTCCCCGCAGTGCCTGCCTGGGCCTTCGTGCTCGCATGCATCGCTTTGGTGACAGTGCTGAACGTGGTCGGTATCAACTCGGTGGCCAAGACCAGCAACCTGATCGTCGGCGCGCAGATCGTGTTCATTGGCGTGTTTGTCGCGCTGTCCTGCCAGACATTGGCTGGCCAGCCGCTCGACCTGCTGTCGCCGCTAATCGGCGATGGCAGCAAACCTGGCTTTGGCCACCTGATGGCTGGTGCAGCGGTGTTGTGCTTGTCGTTCCTGGGCTTCGACGCCGTATCGACCCTGGCCGAAGAATGCCGCGACGCACGCCGCGACGTGCCACGGGCGATCATCCTCACCACCCTGTTCGCCGGGTTGCTGTTCACCGTGCTGGCTTACGTCAGCCAGTTGGTGCTGCCAGGCAGCAGCTTCGCCAATGCCGATGCAGCGGCCAACGAAGTGATGTTCAAGGCTGGCGGGCAGTTTCTCACCAACTTCTTCACCGCTGCTTATGTGGCGGGCAGCCTGGGTTCGGCGCTGGCCTCGCAGGCCGCGGTGTCGCGTATCCTGTTCACCATGGGGCGTGACAACGTGCTGCCACGGCGCAGCTTTGGTTACCTGTCGCCGCGCTTTGGTACGCCGGTGTTCGCCATTGCGCTGGTGTCGGCGTTCTCGCTGCTGGCGTTGGTCATCGACCTGTCTACCCTCGCCTCGCTGATCAGCTTTGGTGCGCTGGTGGCGTTTTCGGCGGTGAACCTGACGGTGGTGAAAACGCACCTGATGGATGATGCCTCGCAGCGCAACTTCATAGGCCTGCTGAGCTATGGTCTGGTGCCGCTGGTAGGGCTGGGGTTGACCTTGTGGCTGTGGACCAGCCTGTCGGCGCTGACGCTGGTGATTGGCCTGTGCTGGTTTGCCTTGGGCCTTGCGTACCTGGCAGTTCTGACAGCAGGCTTCCGCCGCCCCGTCCGCCTGGTGGATTTCTCCGAAGCTGTCTGACCAGATGCAATTTCGCTTTTGTGGGGGCAGCCCTTTCGCGACGCAGGGCCGCCCCTACAGCGCTCAGCTCATGGCTTGAGGGCTGTCGCTAGAATCCTCAGACCGAAGGCTGGGCCAATGGCGCTGGGGTAGTCCACAAACTCCCCAGATTCTGCAACAACGACCCGGCAATGCCCTGCTGCCCCAGATACTGCAGAATCAGTGGCGCAAACTGCCCGATCATCCCGGTATCCATCCCCAGCGCCTTGAACGCATTGTCCAGGTCGCTACGGTTTTCCACGTTGTTGCCCAGTGCGTTGCTCAGCGCTGACTGGCTCTCGCTGTTCTTGCCGAGCAAATCCCCCAAACCACTCAACCCGCCCAGCGCATTTGCACCGGCCAGCAGGTCCAGGCCCGGCACCGCCTTGGTCAGTTGCCCATAGTCATCGCTGCTAAGGTTGTTGCGCGCCAGCCCCAGCATGGCTCCTGCTCCGCCTACCGCCTGTTCGGGGGTGATGTTCAGCTGGCTGCCCAGGGTGTTGAGCAGATTGGCCTGCGCTTCGGGTGCCTGTACCTGGCCCTGCTGTTGCTGGTTCTGCATGGCGGACACGGCATTGGCGGCGTCGCTGAGGTTGAAGGCGAACACCGGGCTTGCAGCCAGGGTCATCAGGGTTGCCAGGGTGAATGCTTTCATCGGGAGGGACCTCGTTGGCCGGGATGGCCGGGAAACAAGGCATTCGACTGAATGTTTGGAGATTCGTTCCAAGCCTCCTGCTCTTGTCCCTCCTGGAAACCGCACGTTAATGCTCCGCTGCACCCAGCAATCTGGGAGTGTTCAAAGCACCATCTGCGACCTATATACCTATTCTGCATACCTATCATTTTTGCCAGTAGCCTGGCTATTGATTCTTGGTTAATCCTGTTGCGGTAGCGACCAGCAATGCTCGACTAACGGGAGTGACCCGTGAAAAGCACATATAAGCCTCTTTTCTATTTTATCCGGACGGCAGGATCTTCATCGTGATCCTAGGAGTAAAGCATGCATAAGACGGCGGCTGTACGTTTATTCCTCACGCTCCAGTACTCCAATCGAGGTGAGGACACCTGCTATTTTCACTACTAGCCGCACAGACAATCATCGAGATGCTACCACTGAAACAGGTAAACCGGCGCTCGAAAAAGGAGCCACCACATGAAACAACAAACACCCACTCAATTTTTTTACAACAAACAAAATCTAAGCACTTTAACAACTGAACCTCACACAACTACCCTTTTCCGCACGACGGACTTAGCGCTAGGCGAACTAGGCCCTGAAAAAAAGGTGTTCTTGGCAGTGAATGATAGCAGCTCCGTGCTAGAAGCTGGCAAGATCAACGAAACCCAAAAAAACTCTTATTCAGCTTATGGCTACAATTCCGCCCCAGCCTCAGCGCTAGGATTTAATGGTGAATACCTGGATCATTTTCTTGAGAACTATATACTGGGGAGCTATCGAACATTTAGCCCGGGTTTGATGCGCTTCTGCTCACCGGATAGTTATAGCCCATTTGATAAAGGTGGAATTAACGCTTATGTATACTGCCTAGGCGACCCTATAAACAGAATCGATCCATCAGGCCACATGGGGCTTATAAAGTTTTTAACGGGAGGTTACAGTCGCAAGACTTTAATATCACGTTTTTCCTCCGTGGTGAGACCCCTCAAAACGCTTGGGCAGGCGAAAGATCTATCACTAAGCCAAAACGAATATAGCGCCGCTAAAAAGATGGTCAACGCCGAAGTGGACTTTTTCACCGGGAAGGTCGAAAAGTACAAAGCAAAGACTGCGGCCAACTACGATAGAAAGACAGTTGCCCAGAACTCTTACGAAGACGAATTAAAGTATGCGCAATATACAGAACACCTGGAAAACATCACGATAATTAGAGATGACTTATATAGCTTCACCGAAGGGACAGTTGATGGTAAAACTCGACTCTTCACAAAAGCTAACCAGACAAAATATCTGGAACTACTTTTCAATGAGCCTAACACTACGTCCTCTCCAGATACCCTCTCCAAGGGAGGCACTCGAAGGTAATGCAGAGACGTGCAATAGTAAATTAAATTCTGAGCCTATAATGCGGCTCCGCCCCCTTTCCAATTGCCTGCATCCGTTACCGGTTGTACTTAATGGTTAGAGCCTGGCCGGTTTGCAAGCTTTGCGAGTTGGCGGAGCTCAAGCCAAAGCGGATATCGGCTCCAGGTAGGAGCAGAGGCTTTGAAATCTGACATTCAGCCTAGAAAAAGCCCCTCAAATTGAGGGGCTCTTGTCAGACAACTGCTTTTTACGCCGCACCCCACATCTTGTGCGGGTCAATCACAAACTTCTTAGGCACACCCGCATCAAACTCGCCATACCCTTCCGGCGCCTGATCCAGGTTGATCACCTGCACACCCACCACTTCAGCAATGTTGATGCGATCCCACATGATCGCCTGCATCAGCTGGCGGTTGTATTTCATGGTCGGGGTCTGGCCGGTGTGGAAGCTGTGCGACTTGGCCCAGCCCAGGCCAAAGCGGATGCTCAGCGCGCCGATCTTGGCTGCAGCATCCACCGCGCCTGGGTCTTCGGTTACGTACAGGCCCGGGATACCGATGTTGCCGGCCACGCGGGTCACTTGCATCAGCGAGTTAAGCACGGTGGCCGGGGCCTCGTGCTTGGCACCTTCATGGCCGTGGCCACGGGCCTCGAAGCCTACGGCGTCGACAGCGCAGTCCACTTCCGGCTCGCCGAGGATGTCGACGATCTGCTCGTGCAGCGGGGTGTCCTTGGACAGGTCGACCACTTCGAAGCCTTGCGACTTGGCGTGGGCCAGGCGGGCCGGGTTGAGGTCACCGACGATTACGCAGGCGGCGCCCAGCAGGCGCGCCGAGGCAGCGGCGGCCAGGCCGACCGGGCCGGCACCGGCAACGTAGACAGTGCTGCCTGGGCCTACGCCTGCCGTTACGGCACCGTGGTAGCCGGTGGGCAGGATGTCGGACAGGCAGGTCAGGTCACGGATCTTTTCCATGGCCTTGTCGCGCTCAGGCAGCTTCAGCAGGTTGAAGTCGGCGTATGGCACCAGCACGTATTCGGCCTGGCCACCGGTCCAGTCGCCCATGTCGACGTAGCCGTAGGCACCGCCGGCGCGGGCCGGGTTGACGGTGAGGCAGACACCAGTATGCATCTCTTTGCAGGAACGGCAGCGGCCGCAGGCGACGTTGAACGGTACCGATACCAGGTCGCCGATCTGCATGCGCTCGACGTCGCGGCCCTTCTCGACGATTTCACCGGTGATTTCGTGGCCCAGGACCAGGCCGACCTGGGCAGTGGTGCGGCCACGGACCATGTGCTGGTCAGAACCGCAGATGTTGGTGGAGACCACCTTCAGGATGACGCCGTGTTCGATTTTCTTGCCGCGCGGGTCCTGCATTTTCGGGTAGTCGATGTGTTGCACTTCGACCTTGCCGGCGCCGAGATATACCACTCCACGATTGCCAGACATTGCTTGTACCTCGCTTGATTATTATTTATGCAGCGTTGGTTGAAGCGCCGCCATCCGTGGGCGGCATGTACTACTGGAATGCAGGGAATTGTGGGCCGGATAGGGCCGGACGCACTGACTGGAAGCGACAGGGAGATGCCTTTTAGCGGCAGGGTTGTCGTTGGGGAATATGGGCAAACAGAGGGGCGGCCTGTGCGGGCCTCTTCGCGGCTAAAGCCGCTCCTACGGGGACCGCACCCATCCAAGGGCTGTGCAGTACCTGTAGGAGCGGCTTTAGCCGCGAAGAGGCCGGTACCGGTTATTACAGAACGACAGTCCGGTTGGCGTTCAGGAACACCCGCCGCTCGATGTGATAACCCACCGCGCGCGCCAATGTCAGGCATTCGATATCCCGCCCTTTGGCAATCAGGTCTTCGGGATAGTGGCTGTGATCCACCACCTCGACACCCTGGGCAATGATCGGCCCTTCATCCAGGTCGTTGTTGATGTAGTGCGCCGTGGCACCGACCATTTTCACGCCCTTGTTGTACGCCTGGTGATAAGGCTTGGCGCCCTTGAAACCCGGCAACAGCGAGTGGTGAATATTGATCGCCCAACCATCCAGACGGCGGCAAAGCTCGGGCGACAGTACCTGCATATAGCGGGCAAGAATGACCAGCTCAGCACCAGTCTCCTCGATCACCTGCAGCACCTTGCGCTCTTGCCCGGGCTTGTCCTTGGGGTCGAGGGCGAAGTGGTAATAAGGAATCTTGTGCCAATGCGCCAAGGGTTCGAGGTCCGGGTGGTTCGACACCACCGCGACCACATCCATACCCAGTTGCCCAATACGCTGGCGATACAGCAGGTCATTCAGGCAATGGTCGGCCTTGGACACCATTATCACCACCTTGGGGCGGTGGTTGGGTGCGGTCAGCTCGAAAGCCATGCCGAACGCTTCGCTGCGCTCGGCGAGGCCGGCCCGGAAGCCCGCCTCGTCGAAATCGTCCGGCTGACGGAACTCGACGCGAATGAAGAAGCGTCCCGACTGCCGGTCATCGAAGGAGTGGTGCTCCGTCACGTAGCAGCGTTGCTCGAAGAGGTAACGCGTCACCACGTCGACGGTGCCGAGCATGCTCGGGCAGTCGGCGGTGAGAATCCAGGTATCCGGTGCCCGACTCATGTTCTTGCTCCTTAGGCTTCGATGCTCAGGCCGTATTCGGCAGAAGCGTCCTGCAGCCACAGCCACCAGTAATCGGCGAAGCTGCGGCGAATCACCAGCTCCCAGGTGTCTTCTGCAGTGCGGCGGATCACCAGTTGCGACTTGGCGAACACGGTGCCCACGGCCTTGCCCACCGGGAAGTTGTTTGGGTGAACATCATAGCTGGTGGACTTCATCAGCACGTCGCGCACGTTCGGGCCGCGCAGTTCCAGCAGGCTTTGCCCGCCACTGACATTGACGACCTGAATGTGCTGGCCTTCAAGGGCCGCGCGCAGCTTTTGCTCGACTGCCAGCTCCTGACCGCCGGGCACGATCAGCAACCACTCGTCGGGGCCGACCCATTGCAGCGACATGTCCTTGTTGGCGACCACGGTCAGCGCCACGGGCAGCTCCAGGCCAAGGGCCTTGTGCACGCCGGCGGCGAATTCCGGGTTGTGGCCATCACCGCGCAGGGTGAGGTGGCCGAGGAACTTGCGTTCACGCAGGGTCACGCCTGCGTTCTTGCGGCCTTTGCCTACCAGGCTGGCCAGGTCGGCATGGTGCAGTGGCGACTGGGCTTTGGCCTCGGCGCCGGGGTTTTGCTGGAAGACGTTGATAGCGCTCATTTCTTACCTGCCTTGAATTCTGGATTCGACCACGATGCCTGCGGGAGGCGGCCATCCTGTGGGAGCGGGCATGCCCGCGAATGCGATGTTGAATTCACCGCCCTCTTCGCGGGCACGCCCGCTCCCACAGAGACCTCATTCCACGCCTGACACCGGTTGGACCGGGGCCTTAGACGTTCTGCCGCTCACCCTTCGGATCGAAGAACACCGAAGACACGATTTCCGCCTCGATCACGCTGCCATCCGCCTGCGGCGAGTAGACACGCTCGCCCATGCGCTTGAGGCCGCCTTTGACCACACCCATGGCGAACGAGTAGCCCAGGGAGTTGGACGCGTAGCTGGAGGTGACGTGGCCGACCATGTCCATCGGGATCGGCTGTTTCGGGTCGAACACCAGTTGGGCGCCTTCCGGCAGCCACTGGGTCGGGTCGACCGGCTTCAGGCCCACCAGCTGCTTGCGGTTCTCACGTACGCAGTCTTCGCGGTTCATGCCACGCAGGCCGATCCACGAGAACGGCTTGTTGCGGCCAACGCACCAGCTCATGTTCAGGTCGTCCGGGTTCATCGAACCATCGGTGTCCTGGCCAACGATGATGAAGCCCTTCTCTGCACGCAGTACGTGCATGGTCTCGGTGCCGTACGGGGTCAGGTTGTACTTCTTGCCGGCCTCGATGATCTGTTCCAGCACGCCCATGGCGTAGTTGGCCTGCACGTTCACTTCGTACGACAGCTCGCCGGTGAACGAGATACGGAACACGCGGGCCGGCACGCCACCGACGTTGCCTTCCTTCCAGGTCATGAACGGGAAGGCTTCCTTGTCCATGTCGATGTCGGTCAGCTCGCTCAGCAGCTTGCGGCTGTTAGGGCCGGACAGGGTCATGGTGGCCCAGTGGTCGGTGACCGAAGTGAAGTACACCTTCAGCTCTGGCCATTCGGTCTGGTGATACAGCTCCATCCACTGCAGCACGCGAGCAGCGCCGCCGGTGGTGGTGGTCATGATGAAGTGGTTGTCGCCGACGCAGGCGGTTACGCCGTCGTCGAAGACCATGCCGTCTTCCTTGCACATCAGGCCGTAGCGGGCCTTGCCCACGTCGAGCTTGGTCCAGGCGTTGGTGTAGATGCGGTTGAGGAATTCGCGCGCGTCCGGGCCCTGGATATCGATCTTGCCCAGGGTCGAGGCGTCCAGCAGGCCCACGCTGTCGCGCACGGCCTTGCATTCACGCGTGACGGCAGCATGGATGTCTTCGCCGGCTTTCGGGAAGTACCACGGGCGCTTCCACTGGCCGACGTCTTCGAACTCGGCGCCGTTCTTCACGTGCCAGGCATGCAGGGCAGTGAAGCGCACGGGCTCGAACAGGTGACCACAGTGACGGCCCGCTACCGCGCCGAAAGTGACCGGCGTGTAGTTGGGGCGGAACATGGTGGTGCCCATTTCCGGGATGGTGATGCCGATCGAACGGGCGGCGATGGCCAGGCCGTTGATGTTGCCCAATTTGCCCTGGTCGGTACCGAAGCCCAGTGCGGTGTAGCGCTTCACGTGCTCGACCGACTCGAAGCCTTCACGGGTGGCCAGCTCGATGCCGGCGGCGGTCACGTCGTTCTGCTGGTCGACGAACTGTTTCGGCCCCTTGGTGCCTTTGTCGTGCGGCACCAGGAACAGTGCCACGGTGGCCTCTTCCTTGCGCGCCACGGTTTTTGGCAGGGTGCCGACAGTGGCCTTGAAACCGGCCTCGGTGGCTGCGCGAACGCCGCCTTCGAAGCCATCGGCAATCACATCGCCCAAGGCATACACGCCGTTGATACCACCGACGCACTCGCGCTTTTGCGGGGCATCGCCCGGCACGAAGCCAAGGATATCGTCACGCCATACCGGGCGACCGCCCAGGTGCGAAGCCAAGTGCACGATCGGGCTGTAACCGCCCGAGGACGCGATCAGGTCGCACTCGAGGATTTCGCCTGGGCTAGTGACTTTGTGCGCCTGCACATCGATCGCTGCCACACGGGCACCCGTGACGTGCTTGCTGCCTTTTGCCTCGATCACGGCGCTGGAGGTGAGGATGCGAATACCTTTGGCACGCGCTTCTTCAACCAGCGAGCCACGTGGGTTGTGGCGGGCGTCGGCGATGGCGACCACTTGCAGGCCTGCGTCGTGCCAGTCCAGCGCGGCGCGATAAGCATGGTCGTTGTTGGTAGACAGTACCAGCTTGCGACCCGGCGCCACGCCATAGCGGCGAACATAGGTGGAAACAGCACCGGCCAGCATGTTGCCCGGCACGTCGTTGTTGCCATACACCAGCGGGCGCTCGTGGGCGCCAGCAGCCAGTACCACGCGCTTGGCGCGAACGCGGTGCACGCGGTGGCGAACCTGGCCAATCGGGGCGCGGTCGCCGAGGTGGTCGGTGAGGCGCTCGTGAATGGTCAGGAAGTTATGGTCGTGGTAGCCGTTGACCGTGGCACGTGGCAGCAGGGTCACTTCCGGCAGGCCTTCCAGCTCTTTGACCACGGCGTTGACCCAGTCGGCAGCAGGCTTGCCGTCGAGGGTTTCGCGGGTGTCGAGCAGGCTGCCGCCGAACTCTTCCTGCTCGTCAGCCAGGATCACGCGGGCACCGCTGCGCGCAGCAGCCAGTGCGGCAGCCAGGCCAGCAGGGCCGGCGCCGACGATCAGCACGTCGCAGTGCCGGTTCATGTAGTCGTAGCTGTCAGGGTCGTTCTGCAGCGGCGCACGGCCCAGGCCGGCGGCTTTACGGATGTACTTCTCGTAAGTCATCCAGAACGATTTGGGGTACATGAAGGTTTTGTAGTAGAAGCCCGGCGGCATCATGCTGCCGCCAACCTTGCCGAGGATGCCCATGACGTCGTTGTTGACGTTCGGCCAGCCGTTGGTGCTGGTGGCGACAAGGCCCGCGTACAGTGCCTGTTGGGTGGCGCGCACGTTGGGGATCTGGGTAGCTTCGCTGGAGCCGATCTGCAGGATGGCGTTCGGCTCTTCGGTACCGGCGGCGATGATGCCGCGCGGGCGCGAGTACTTGAAGCTACGGCCGACAATGTCGACGCCGTTGGCCAGCAACGCGGCGGCCAGGCTGTCACCGGCATAACCCTGGTAGGTTTTGCCGTTGAAGGTGAAGTTCAGGACCTTGCTGCGGTCGATACGGCCGCCGCTGGCGAGGCGATAGGTCTGGCTCATACTTTTTCCCCTTGGCCTTTGACGGTCGACGCGGCGCTGGTGGCTTTGCCGCTGGCGGTCACTTGCGGCTTCTCGCCAATCTTGTAGGTTTCCAGAATTTCGTAGGTCACGGTGTCACGGGTGACGTTGAAGTACTGGCGGCAGCCGGCAACGTGGTCCCACAGTTCATGGTGAATACCGCGCGGGTTGTCACGGTAGAACATGTAGGTACCCCACTCTTCGTCGGAGCAGGCGTTAGGGTCCAGCGGGCGGGCGATGTGCGCCTGGCCAGAGGCGTGGAACTCTTCTTCGGAGCGCAGCTCGCCGCAGTGGGGACAGAAAATATGCAACATGACGGTGTCTCCGGTTAGTGGGCGACGGCGGCGGCGCCGTGTTCGTCGATCAGTGCGCCGTTGTAGAAACGGTCCATGGAGAACGGCGCGGCCAGTGGGTGCATTTCGCCCTTGGCCAGGCTCGCGGCAAAGACGTTGCCCGAGCCCGGGGTCGCCTTGAAGCCGCCAGTACCCCAACCGCAGTTGAAGAACATGTTCTTGACCGGGGTTTTGGTGATGATCGGGCAGGCGTCCGGCGAGGTGTCTACGATGCCGCCCCACTGGCGGTTCATGCGAACACGCGACAGGTTGGGGAACATCTCGACGATGGCCTGCAGGGTGTGCTCGATCACCGGGTACGAACCGCGCTGGCCGTAGCCGACCCAGCCGTCGATACCGGCACCGATCACCAGGTCGCCCTTGTCGGACTGGCTGATGTAGCCGTGTACGGCGTTGGACATGATCACGCTGTCGATGATCGGCTTGATCGGCTCGGATACCAGTGCTTGCAGCGGGTGCGATTCCAGCGGCAGGCGGAAGCCGGCCAGCTTGGCCATGTGCCCGGAGTTACCGGCGGTGACCACGCCGACGCGCTTGGCGCCGATGAAGCCCTTGTTGGTTTCCACACCGATGACCGCGCCGTTTTCCTTGCGGAAGCCGATCACTTCGGTTTGCTGGATCAGGTCGACGCCCAGGGCGTCGGCAGCGCGGGCGAAGCCCCAGGCCACGGCATCGTGACGGGCAACGCCGCCACGGCGCTGTACGGTGGCGCCGAGGATCGGGTAGCGGGTGTTCTTCGAGCAGTCCAGGTACGGGATTTCGGCCGCAACCTGGGCAGTGTTCAGCAGCTCGCCATCCACGCCGTTGAGGCGGTTGGCGCTGACCCGACGCTCGGAGTCACGCATGTCCTGCAGGGTGTGGCACAGGTTGTAAACACCGCGCTGGGAGAACATCACGTTGTAGTTGAGGTCCTGGGACAGGCCCTCCCACAGCTTCATGGCGTGCTCGTACAGGTGCGCCGACTCGTCCCACAGGTAGTTGGAACGCACGATGGTGGTGTTACGGGCGGTGTTGCCGCCGCCCAGGTAGCCCTTCTCGATCACGGCAACGTTGGTGATGCCGTGCTCTTTGGCCAGGTAGTAGGCCGTGGCCAGGCCATGGCCGCCACCGCCGACAATGACCACGTCGTAAACCTTTTTAGGGGTTGGCGTGCGCCACATGCGCTGCCAGTTTTCGTGGTGGCTGAGGGAGTGCTTGAAAAGGCCGAAGCCCGAGTAACGTTGCATGGTGTGTGACTCCACTCAGCGGTAGACAGGGAAATCTGCGCACAGGGCCGCGACGTTCTTCGCCACATCGGCTTCGACGTCTGCGTCACCGAGGTTGTCGAGGATGTCGCAAATCCAGCCAGCCAAGGCCACGCACTGGGCGACCTTGAAGCCGCGGGTGGTGACGGCCGGAGTGCCGATACGCAGGCCCGAAGTGACGAACGGCGACTGCGGGTCGTTCGGCACGGCGTTCTTGTTGACGGTGATATGCGCACGACCCAGGGCGGCGTCGGCGTCTTTGCCAGTCAGGCCCTGACGGATCAGGCTGACCAGGAACAGGTGGTTGTCGGTGCCACCGGAAACCACATCGTAGCCACGGTCAATGAACACCTGGGCCATGGCCTGGGCGTTCTCGATCACTTGCTGCTGGTATGCCTTGAATCCAGGCTCCAGCGCTTCCTTGAAGCACACCGCCTTGGCAGCGATCACGTGCATCAGCGGGCCACCCTGGGCACCCGGGAATACAGCGGCGTTCAGCTTTTTCTCGATCTCTTCGTTCGACTTGGCCAGGATCAGGCCGCCACGCGGACCGCGCAGGGTCTTGTGGGTAGTGGTGGTGACCACGTCGGCGAACGGGATCGGGTTCGGGTACAGGCCAGCGGCAACCAGGCCGGCAACGTGGGCCATGTCGACGAACAGCAGTGCGCCCACCTTGTCGGCGATGGCGCGGAAGCGTGGGAAGTCGAGGGTCTTGGAGTAGGCCGAGAAACCGGCAACGATCATTTTCGGCTTGTGCTCGACCGCCAGGCGCTCGACTTCGTCATAGTCGATCAGGCCGGTGTTGGTGTCGATGCCGTACTGGACTGCGTTGTACAGTTTGCCCGAGGACGACACTTTGGCGCCGTGGGTCAGGTGGCCACCGTGGGCCAGGCTCATGCCCAGGATGGTGTCACCGGCTTGCAGCAGGGCCAGGTAGACCGCGCCGTTGGCCGACGAGCCGGAGTGCGGCTGGACGTTTGCGTAGTCGGCACCGAACAGCTGCTTGGCGCGCTCGATGGCCAGGGCTTCTACCTTGTCTACGTGCTCGCAGCCACCGTAGTAACGCTTGCCAGGGTAGCCTTCGGCGTACTTGTTGGTCAGGCCGCTGCCTTGGGCCTGCATGACGCGCTTGCTGGTGTAGTTCTCCGAGGCGATCAGCTCGATGTGATCTTCCTGGCGCTGTTCTTCGGCATTCATCGCCGCCAGCAGTGCATCGTCGTAACCCTGGATCTGGTCTTGCTTGCTGAACATTGTGTATCTCCCGGCAGCGATCGTTTTTTGTCGTGGGGCACTGTGGCCCTTTGTGGCGATGTTATGACTGGCGGGGTCAGGTCAGATGCCTGCGCACGCCTTGCAATGGCGCGTTTACGACATTCTCTTTGTGCCGCCCATGCGGGCCACTTCGCGGGCGCGCCCGCTCCCACAGTGATTGGCGTTTGCAGGACCATTGTGGGAACGGGCGTGCCCGCGAAGAGGCCGGCACAGTAATGAACAGAAATCGCTGCACGGGTTGTATAGGCAAGTGCTGAATCGATGGTTTAGAGTGCTGATCTGCGTCGTTCACAGGACCGTGCCATGACAGACAAGAGCCAACAATTCGCCAGCGACAATTATTCCGGCATCTGCCCCGAAGCCTGGGCGGCGATGGAGAAAGCCAACCGCGGCCACGACCGCGCCTACGGCGACGACCAGTGGACCGAGCGTGCATCGGAGTACTTCCGCAATCTGTTCGAAACCGACTGCGAAGTGTTCTTCGCCTTCAACGGCACCGCGGCCAACTCCCTGGCCCTGGCATCGCTGTGCCAGAGCTATCACAGCGTGATCTGCTCCGAGACCGCCCACGTCGAAACCGACGAATGCGGTGCACCGGAGTTTTTCTCCAACGGCTCCAAGCTGCTGACCGCGGCCAGCGTCAACGGCAAGCTGACGCCACAGTCGATCCGCGAAGTGGCGCTCAAACGCCAGGATATCCACTACCCCAAGCCGCGGGTGGTGACCATTACCCAGGCTACCGAAGTGGGCACGGTGTACCGCCCCGACGAGCTGAAGGCGATCAGCGCCACCTGCAAGGAGCTGGGCCTGAACCTGCACATGGACGGCGCACGCTTTACCAATGCCTGTGCGTTCCTGGGCTGCAGCCCGGCAGAACTGACCTGGAAGGCCGGTGTGGATGTGCTGTGCTTTGGCGGCACCAAGAACGGCATGGCGGTGGGCGAGGCGATTCTGTTCTTCAACCGCCAGCTGGCCGAAGACTTCGATTATCGCTGCAAGCAGGCCGGGCAACTGGCGTCGAAAATGCGCTTTCTGTCGGCGCCATGGGTCGGGCTGCTGGAAGATGGCGCCTGGTTACGCCATGGCAACCACGCCAATCATTGCGCGCAACTGCTGGCATCGCTGGTCAGTGACCTGCCGGGAGTAGAGCTGATGTTCCCGGTGGAGGCCAACGGGGTGTTCCTGCAAATGCCAGAGCACGCCATCGAGGCGCTGCGGGGCAAGGGCTGGCGCTTCTATACCTTTATCGGCAGCGGTGGCGCGCGCTTCATGTGCTCTTGGGATACCGAAGAAGCGCGGGTGCGTGAGCTGGCGGCGGATATCCGCACGATCATTGGGGGCTGAGCGAGTGCCGGGCCGCCTTGCGGCCCGGCGATCTAGAGCCTGAACCCACCCATCTGCCGCGCCAGGTCATCAGCCAACCCACGCAACGCCTGGCACTCCTCGCGGCACCCTCGAACCTCCGCCGCCGTCTCACGCGCCAAATCGGAAATCCCCTGCACCGTGCGGTTGATTTCCTCGGTCACCGCCGACTGCTCCTCGGTAGCCGTGGCCACCTGATGGTTCATGTCGCTGATGTGCTCCACCTGGTCAGTAATCGCGCTCAGCGATGCCCCGGTGCGCTGGCTCGACTCCACGCCACTGCCGGTCGCCTGCTGCCCTGCCTGCATTGAACTCACCGCCGAACCTGCACCCAGCTTCAGGCGCTGGATCATCTGCTGCACTTCATCGGTGGACAGTTGTGTGCGCCGGGCCAGCGTACGTACTTCATCGGCCACCACAGCAAACCCGCGCCCCATCTCCCCTGCCCGCGCGGCCTCGATGGCAGCGTTCAGAGCGAGCAGGTTGGTTTGCTCGGAAATGCTGCGGATTACCGCGAGCACTTCATCGACCGAGGCGACTTCGTCGGCCAGCTGGCTGACCGCATCGGCCGCCTTGCCAATGTCGCCCGACATGCCCTCGATGCCACGAATGGATCGTTGCACCACCTCGCGGGCCTGCAACGCCTCGTCTCGTGCCGACTGGGACGCCTGGGCCGCATCGCCGGCATTGCGGGCGATGTCCTGCACGGTCAGGCCCATCTCGTGTACAGCAGTGGCGACCATCTCGGTCATCTCCTGCTGGCGCCCTGAACGCTCGGCGGTGTTGTCCACCACCTGGGTTACCTGCTCCACGGCCCGCCGCAGCCGCTCGGAGGTACTCAACACCTCGCCGATCAGGCTGCGTTGGCTGTCCAGAAAGCGGTTGAAACCACGTGCCAGGTCACCCAGCTCATCCTGACGCGTATCGTCCAGCCGATGGCTGAGATCACCCGCCCCACCGCCAATCTGAACCAATGCGGCGGTAACGCGGCGGATCGGCCGCACCAGGCCACGCGCCAGCAGTACCACCAACAGCAGTGACACCAACGCTACGGCGCCACCGATCAGGCTGGTCAGCCAGACGGCCTGATGCATTTGCGCGTAAATTTCTGACTCTGGCACTTCGGCCACAAGGGTCCAGTTGAGGTCGCGCAGCGGCAGGCCGAGCGCCAGGTAGCGCTCACCGTCACGGCTAAAGCGGCTGCTACGCAGGCTCTCGTCTCCGGTCATGACGCCTTTGGCTGCGTCCGCGCCAAGCTGCTCGGCAAGCTGGCGCTTGCCACTGAAAGCAGCATCGGGATGCACCTGGATCAGGCCATCGTTGCGCACCAGGAATACCTTGCCGTGCTCGCCAAAGCTGAAGTCGTGGATCAGCTTCGATAACTCGGTCATGCGCAAGCCCATGCCGGCCACACCCACCAGCTTGCCTTCCTTTTCCACGCGATAGTCGATGAACAGAGCCAGTTCGCCGGTGGCACCATCGATGTCGATGTTGATGAACCGTTCGGCGCCGCTGTCGATGTAACCGTAAAACCACTTGTCCTTGGGGTTGCTGCGGCTGAGGGTGCGGTCCAGGCCGTTCTCGTTGTAGTAGTGGCCGGTTTCAGTCGAGGCAAACAGCGTAGTAAAGGCGTGGTTGCGTTGTTTGGCGGCGGTCAGGTATTCGATGAATTGGGGTACCTGTGCGGGATCTTCACCGGCAGCAAGCCAGTCGCGCAGCAGGGTGTTACCGGCAATGTCCGCGGCAGCGACCAACGGTTGGCCCAGCATGCGCTCGATGTCGTTGCGGATAGCCTCGATGCTGGCTGGCAGGGCAGTGTCGACCAGGTAGCGGTCGGTGAGGCGATTGAGCGCCACGGTGAAGATAATGACCACCACCAGGATGCTCGCCAGCAGGGCAGCGCCCATGCTGGTGATCAATTGCAACTGGATGCTCTTACGCCAGATACGCATGCCCCTACTCCCCGCACATTATTGTTTTGCGGAAAGTGTATACACTTGCGTATCCAGTTAATCCAGTGATCTGAAGCAATCAGATGCACCGTGTAGGAGCGGGTTTACCCGCGAATGCGGTGTTCAAGCCACTGACGCATTCGCGGGTGAACCCGCTCCTACGGGGGGGCGGTGTACGGGCTTATTGTTGAGCGATGGCCGCACGATGGCATCCACCGTGGCGTCGATCTGCGCTTGAGTTCGCGCAAGGGTCTGCTGATGCTCTTTCTGCAGTTCGACCTGTTTGGAGCACAGGTTAAGGGCAGCCAGCACCAGCAGTTTGTCACCGATCAAGGTCGGGTACTGACGCTTGGTCTCGTTAAGGGCTTTGTTGAGCATCCGTACCGCCTGGGCCAGGGTTTCTTCCTGGCCTTCGGGCGCCTTGATCGAATAGTCGATGCCGAGGATCGACACGACATTGATCGGCTGCTCCTGCAGTCTCATGCGCCAACAACGCCCGCGCTGGCGCGCTCGACCAGGGCCTGGATGCGTGCTGCGGTAGCGCCGTTCTTCTCTTCCTGCTCCATCAGCGACAGCTGCAGGGTTTCGTTCTCTTCCTTGGCCTGGGCCAGTTCCTGGCCAAGGGCGGTGTTCTGCTCGATGAGTTGAGCGTTTTTCTGCATCAGGTCGCTGACCAGTTGCTCGATTTGATTCAGGGAAGCTTCCAGCATGGGTCTATCTCAGGTTGTTGCGAGGGGCACACACGATAAAGAAAAGTGCGCCCTATCGCCATTAAATATCGGATTCATAAGGTGTCGAACCCGCAGATTGACAGGGTAATCGACCCCTTGTTCCGACCTGGATCAACCGCCGGTCAGGAAAAGGTCAGCGGTTGCACCATTTTCCCCGAACGCATTCAAGACTGGCCAGTCACGACCGATAGCCCGGCAAGTCATATTTTGTCGCTCTTTTCCCACTTGCCTGGATCCTCCTCTCCATGTCCCTACGCAACATGAATATCGCCCCGCGCGCGCTTCTCGGCTTCGCGCTCATCGGCCTGCTGATGCTCGGCCTTGGTATCTTCTCCCTGGTGCAGATGGGCAACATCCGCCAGGCGGGCGTTGCCATCGAGCAAGTCAGCGTGCCCAGCATCAAGATCCTCGACGAACTCACCGCGCTGAACCTGCGCATGCGCACGCTTTCCTACCGCCTGCTGCTCAACCGCGAGCCGGCAACCCAACGCGATACCCTCGATCTGCTGGACCAGCGCAACAGCCAGATCGACCGGGCACGCCAGGCCTACCTGCCAATGATCGTCGCCGCCGACGAACAGGCAGCATTCGACCAGTACGGTCAGTTGCTCAACCAGTACCGCCAGTTGGAATCGCGCATGCGCACACTGAGCCAGGCCGACCGCCTGGATGAATTGCGTGACCTGCTCAACCGCGACCTGCTGGCCAACTCCGAGCAGATCAACAAGGTCATGGACACCTTGGTACGCATCAACACTGACCAGACTCGCGCCACCAACGAAAAAGCCGCCAACCAGTATGCCGGCGCTTTCGCTCTGGTGATCGGCCTGCTGGTTGCCGCCACCGTACTGACCTTCGCCTGTGCTTTCCTGCTGACCCGCAGTATCGTCAAGCCGATCGAAGAAGCACTCAAATGCGCCGAGCAAGTCGCCGACGGCGACCTGACCCACGTCATCCGCGCAGAGGGCACCGACGAAGCCGCCCGGCTGTTGCGCGCCATGGCGCGCATGCAGGACAAGCTGCGCGACACCTTGCAGCAGATCGCCGGCTCCGCCACCCAGCTGGCCTCAGCGGCAGAAGAGTTGAATGCCGTCACCGACGAAAGTGCCCGTGGCCTGCAGCAGCAGAACAATGAGATTGAACAGGCCGCCACTGCAGTCACCGAAATGACCAGTGCGGTGGAAGAAGTGGCGCGCAATGCCGTGAGCACTTCAGAAGCCTCCAGTGAAGCCAGCCGCTCCACCGGTGATGGTCGTGACCTGGTGATGGAAACCGTGGGTGCGATCGAGCGCATGAGTGGTGATGTGCAGGCCACCGCCAAGCTGATTACCCACCTGGCAGAACAGTCGCGCGACATTGGCAAGGTGCTCGACGTGATCCGTGGCCTGGCCGACCAGACCAACCTGCTGGCGCTCAACGCAGCCATCGAAGCCGCGCGGGCCGGTGAAGCGGGCCGTGGTTTTGCCGTGGTCGCCGATGAAGTGCGGGCATTGGCCCATCGTACACAACAGTCGACCAGCGAAATCGAGCGCATGATCGGCAGCATCCAGGGCGGTACGGAAGAGGCGGTAGAATCGATGCGCACCAGCACCGAGCGTGCGGAGTCGACACTGAACATCGCCCGTGGCGCGGGCATGGCACTGGACACCATCGCCGGCGCGGTGGCGCAGATCAACGAGCGCAACCTGGTGATTGCCAGTGCGGCCGAAGAGCAGGCCCAGGTAGCGCGGGAAGTGGACCGCAACCTGGTGAACATCAATGACCTGTCGGTGCAGAGTGCTACCGGGGCGCATCAGACCAGCGCGGCGAGTGCCGAGCTGTCGCGCCTGGCGGTAGACCTCAATGGCCTGGTAGCCCGGTTCCGCACCTAGAAGCATTCGCGGGCACGCCCGCTCCCACAAGGTTCACCGCAGTCCTGAAGATAGCGATGACCCTGTGGGAGCGGGCGTGCCCGCGAAGAATCCAGACTGGCCACTGGATCAGTAATCGATCCGCACATCCCCTTTCGGCACGCTGCAGCACGACAGGATGTAGCCCTCGGCTTCGTCCTCTTCGGTAATCCCGCCGTTGTGCTCCATCTCCACCTCGCCGCCCAGCTTGAGCACCTTGCAGGTGCCGCAGATGCCCATGCCGCAGGCTTTCGGGATCATCAGACCAACCTTGGCTGCCGCCGCATGCACGGTCTCGCCCGGGGCGATGCGGATGCTCTTCTCGCTGCCGATGAACTCCACCAGATTGAGGTCGGAAACGTCCAGCTCAGGTGCATCGGCCGCCTGCTCGGCGTGCTCCACGGCATCGGCCTTGGCTTCCGCCGGCGTCGCGCCGAACGACTCCTCGTGGTAATTCGCCATGTCGAAGCCGACCGCTTCGAGCAGGCGCTTGACCGCTGTCATGTACGGCGTCGGGCCGCAGCAGAACACCACGCGCTCCATGTAGTCCGGCGCGATCAGTTCCATCAGCCGCTGGTTCAGGTAACCGCGGTAACCTGCCCACGGCTCGCCCAGGCCATGCTTTTCGCAAATGATGTGCAGGCTGAAGTTGGGGATGCGCGAAGCCATCTGCTCCAGCTCGCGGTGATAGATGATGTCCTTCGGCGAACGGGCGCTGTGCACGAACACCATGTCGACATTGGCGTTGGTGTCGTAGAACCAGCGCGCCATCGACATCACCGGGGTAATGCCCACGCCACCCGACAGGTACAGCACCTTGCCCGACGGGAAGTCGATGGCGTTGAAAAGGCCCACAGGGCCGTGCACCGGCAGCTCGAGGCCTTCGTGCATGGTGTCGTGCAGGAAGTTGGAGACCAAGCCGCCCGGCACGCGCTTGACGGTGATAGAGAAGCTGTAGGGCACTGACGGCGAACTGGAGATGGTGTAGGACCGCATCACGGGCTTGCCTTCGATCTCCAGCTCCAGGGTGACGAACTGCCCTGGCTTGAAGAAGAACATGATCGGCTGGTCGGCCATGAAGCAGAAGGTGCGCACGTCCCAGGTCTCCTGGATGACCTTGACGCAGCGCACGATGTGGCGGCCGTTGGCCCAGGTCTGGGTAGTGACCGGATTGAGGAAGGTATCGGACATGTTCATCTCCAGCGGCCGACTATGGCCCTTTTCATGGCTGCGATAATGCGCAAGCTGAAGGCGACGCACATTCCTGCCTGCGACATCGACGTGCTTATCGCGACCAGCCCCGTGGCACAAGGGCTGGCGCGTCGTTATTCAAATCGGCCATGTCGCCCATGGATACGGTTCGCGGCGTCTTCGGACGCACACTCCACGGCAAAAGAACTAGCTGTTTTATCTGAAGCAGCCTTGCGGCACCACAACAACGATTAGCCACCTTTTGCCGGCCGCATACGGCCCCGAGGAATACACGATGGACGTCACCGCAACCCTGAGCCTGGGCGATCCACTTGAACCTGCACGCAAGGCTACCGCCGAGATGCTGCAGACCCGCGAGCGCACCTACTCGCTGCCCCAGCCTTTCTACACCGACGAGCGTCTGTTCCAGATCGACATGCAGGAGATCTTCCATAAAGAATGGTTGATCGCCGGCATGACCTGCGAGATCCCGGCCAAGGGCAACTACATCACCCTGCAGATCGGCAAGAACCCGATCATTGTGGTGCGCGGTGCCGAAGGCAAGGTGCATGCCTTCCACAACGTCTGCCGCCACCGCGGCTCGCGCCTGTGCGTCAGCGAGAAAGGCAAGGTGGCCAAACTGGTGTGCCCATATCACCAGTGGACTTACGAGCTGGACGGCCGCCTGCTGTTCGCCGGCACCGAGATGGGTGCTGACTTCGATATGAACCAGTACGGCCTCAAGCCCGTGAACGTGAAGGTTGCCGGCGGCTACATCTTCATCAGCCTGGCGGAAAACCCGCCTGCCATCGACGAGTTCCTGGCCACGCTGGACCATTACATGGAACCGTACGACATGGAGAACACCAAGGTGGCGGTGCAAACCACCTTGATGGAAAAGGCCAACTGGAAACTGGTGCTGGAAAACAACCGCGAGTGCTACCACTGCAACGGTTCGCACCCGGAACTGCTGCAAACCCTGCTGGAGTGGGACGACACCAACGACCCGCGTGCCAGCCAGGAATTCAAGGACCACGTGGCCGCCTCCGCCGCTGCCTGGGAAGCCGAGAAGATCCCGTACCTGCACAAGAGCCACGGCCTGCGTAACCGCATCGTGCGCATGCCGCTGCTCAAGGGCACCGTGTCGATGACCATGGACGGCAAGCAGGCCTGCCAGAAGCTGATGGGTCGCATCAAGAACCCGGACCTTGGCTCGATGCGCATCCTGCACCTGCCGCACTCGTGGAACCACTGCATGGGCGACCACATGATCGTGTTCACCGTGTGGCCGATCAGCGCCCAGGAGACCATGGTCACCACCAAGTGGCTGGTGCACAAGGATGCCGTCGAAGGTGTGGACTACAACCCCGAGAACATGCGCAAGGTGTGGGACGCCACCAACGACCAGGACCGCCGTCTGGCGGAAGAGAATCAGCGTGGGATCAACTCCACGGCGTACCAGCCTGGCCCGTATTCGAAGACTTACGAGTTTGGTGTGGTGAACTTCATTGACTGGTACAGCGGGCGGCTACTGAACAACCTGGGAGCAGAGCCGGCACCGTATCTGAAGGAAGTGCAGGCGCAGTAAACCGTACCACCCACCGGCACGGCAAATTGCCGTGCCAGTGGGTTTATGGTCGCCTTATGTCCCGATTCGGAGACGGAGGCGGCGCACTGGCTTCAGTACCCCAGCGACGCCACGCATCCGCAGCTGCTCGACCTGCCGAAGCGATCCTGGCCCCTAGTGCCATGCTTCTGCCCCACACGTACGAAGCCCCTTCGAAAACCATCCGCACACCGGTGACTTCATAGACCGTCTCCCAGGCTACCCTTACCCCCGACACTCCGGGCTGTCCTACCCCCCTCCATACAGCCTGTGCCGCCTCGGCGTTGGAGAACAAGCCACCGCTGATGTTCCCAATTGCGTTGCCCAGCCCCAGGCGACGGCCGTGACTGGTCAGTACATTACCAATCCACCCTTGTTCGACTCCGCTCATTGCGGTGCCTGCAACCCCCATTACTCCTGTGTAGAAAAGGCTAGTATTACCAATCCGGGATCTTAGGCTCGGCGCGGTATATTCCGCACCGGAATGCTGGCTTTGCAGGTCGGCGACCACGTTTCTGGCCGTTCGTGCGACAGCCCCGCCCAGCGTCACCGAACTTGAAAACATGCTTATGCCACTGATCGCCGGGCTAATCACGTCGACCCGGTTGCGGGCGGAGGTGACCGGGTAAGCGCCACTGGGGTCGACCCGGTTGATCGGGTCGCCATTACAATAGGCATAGGCATTCAGCCCACCATCTGAGAAAGGGCTGAGTGAGTCGGCAGAGTGAAAGCGCATCAGCACAGGGTTGTAGGTTCGCCGGCCGTTGCCCAGGTGATAGCAACCCGTCAGGCGATCGACCATCTGCCCGGCGAAGGCAATATTCCTTGCACCAGCATAGGCCCCGTATGCTGAATACGACCTTGGAATCCCGCCCATATGGGTAGGGATAACGGGTTGCAGCATGCCATGCATGATGAACGCTCAGCCGATAGTGATCGCTCATTCTACTCGCCTGAAACAGGACTGCTAACTGATAGAAATGATAGGTTCTTGGTACTTATTCACAGGTTTTGACTTGGGTGATCCTGAGTTTTTACCTGCACTCACCAAGAACGTATGCCAGAGCAGTGTTAGAGCCCGATTGGCTGTTTTCTGATCAAAGCATTCGAAGACAGGAACGGCGGGGCCTACAGCCGCTCTCAAACAGATTATCCACAGAGCGGCTAACAGAGATTGTGGGAAAGCCCCGACAAGAACCAGCATTGACCGCCTCAGGCGAAGCCGACGGAAGCTGATCATTTTATGATCTAAACCGTGTAAGCGCCGTTATATAAGGCTCCTAGCCATGCACCAACAATTTATCCACACCTTGGCGAACAGATTCCGTGGGCAAAACGGAGCGTACCTGACAGTTCGTCCAGTTTGCTGGAATCCAGGCATGTGACGGGGGAAATGAATAACTTATGCACAGGGAACTGGGCTATGGATTGTGTCGCAGGGGCCGCAGCGCGGCCCCAGGATCTGGATTCTGCCTCAGGATTGTCAGGGGGCTGCCAAGCGGCCCATCGCGTCACACAGGCCGCCCCCACGGGACTCAGCGCAATACGCCCTCTTCCACCAGCAACTTGAGGATCGCCTCAGCGCCTTCCTGCGGCGAAACGTCCTTCAGCACCTTGCCACCACCGCCACTGGCCTTGGCCGTCGCGGCCTTCATGCGGTCGGCGCCACTCTTGGCCTTGATCACCTTCAAGCGCTTGGGCCTTGGACGGGCCGGTTGCAGCTCGGCTTCAGCCAACAGCTCATCTTCGACAATGGCCACGTTACGCGCCGCCAATACCCCCCGACGCGCAGGCCCAAAAGCACTCTGGCGCGGCTTGGGCGCAGCGTTATCCACAGTCGCCAGCAATGGCAGACGCACCTTCAAGCGACGCCGCTGACCACGCGGCAGAGCCTGCAACACCTGCGCGGTGCCGTTGTCGATCGACTCCACCTCAGCCAACCCGACAATCAGCGGCCAGCCGAGCTTTTCGGCCAGCAGGAACGGCAACATGCCCGACCCCTCGCCAGTCTCGGCCTGGCTGCCAGTCAGCACCAGTTGGGCCCCGGCGTCGCGCAGATAATCGCCCAGCACGCCCAGCACATCGGCCCCGGCCGGTTGCTCCAGCACATCGAGGTGGTCCAGGCCCATGCCCAGGTAAGCGCGCAAGGCCTCTTCCTGTGGATCGCCCGCATGCACCACCTGCAAGTTATCCCCAGCCAGCTGCAAACCCAGCTCCACGGCACGGGCATCCTGCTCGGCGCGGCGGGCGCGGCCAGAGCTGGGGTGGGCACCAATGGAAACCAGGCTGATCACTTTCGTACTCATGCTCGTGCCCTTATGCCGCGTCGCGCTGGCCGCCGCTGCGGTAGTTGTCCACAGCCTCGATCAGCGCCTTGAGAATCGCCGAGCTGTCGCCAATCACCGACAGGTCAGCCCGTTTGATCATGTCGCAGCCCGGGTCCATGTTGATCGCCACCACCTTGTCGCAGGCACCGATACCCTGCAGGTGCTGGATCGCGCCCGAGATACCCACAGCCACGTATACACGCGCGGTAACCCAGGTGCCGGTTGCCCCCACCTGGCGGTTGCGCGGCATAAAGCCATCGTCCACTGCCACCCGCGAGGCACCTTCGGTAGCGCCGAGGGCTGCGGTGGCCTTGTGGTACAGGTCCCAGTCCTTGACTCCGTTGCCGCCCGAGACGATGAACTCCGCTTCGGCCATGGCAATGGTGGCCGGGTCGACGGCCACCGAGCCAAGGTCTTCGATGCGCGGCAGGCTGCGTACCACGCTTGTGGACAACTCCACCGGCAGCGCTTCGTGACGGGTTTCGCTGACCGGCTCGGCGCACTCGGCCGCCGCCAGGATCAGGCGCGGCACGGCGCGTTGCAGGTCTTGCTGGCCGGCACCGGCGCGGCCGATGCACTGGCCGTCCTTGACCTGCCATACCCGCGTTGCCGGGCGCTCGCCCAGCGCGGCGCCCAGGCGCCGACCCAGTTCACCGCCACCGGTGCGGCTGTCGGGCAGCAGCCAGTGGCGCGGCGCGAACTGGTTATCCACAGCCCGCAGGCCTTGCACCAGTTGCTCCGGTGCATAACCTTCAAAGGCCTCGCCTTCGATAACCAGGAGGCGGTCGACACCGGCTGTGGAAAAGTTGCTTTCCTTGTGCTCGTTGAACACCACGGCCAGCACCGCCCCGTCGCTGCCGGCCAGGCTGTGGGCCAGGCCAAGCAGGTCGCGGTCGTGGCTGCTCAGGCGGCCGCCAACCATGTCCGGCACGACGGCAATGTAGAACGCCGGCGCCGCCACCTGGTGCAGGGGCAACTTGACCTCGGCTGCTGCCGTGCGCCGCCCGCCCGCGCCGGTGCCCTGCTGGGCGCCGCTGCGGTCGATGCGCTTGATGCCGGCCGGGCCGACAAAGCCCGCGGCAATTGCATGTGGGTTCTTGCGGATGATGCCGTTAGGCCCCATCCAGCTGGTCTGCTGCGTCTGCATCGCGGCATGCAGCGGGTGCAGACGGTTACGGGCGATCCACTCGGCGCGTGGGTCGCGGCGGATAATGTCGCTCATCAGTGCACCTCCGCAGGTTCACGTTTAGCCGTTTGCGGCTTTGGGACAGTGGATGCGTCCTCTTCGATCAGCACGTCGGCCACCAGTTCAGCCAGGTCCTTGATCTGCGGGCGCGGTTCCACCACGCCTTCAAGCATGGCAGTGCACTGCGGGCAACCCACGGCTACCAGCTCGGCCTCGGTCTCACGGATGTCGTCCATGCGCATATCGGGAATACGCTGCTTGCCAGGGATGTCAGTGATCGGCGCACCGCCACCACCACCGCAGCAACGGGAACGGAAGCCCGAGCGCTGCATCTCGCGCACCTCGATACCCAGCGCCTTGAGCACTTCGCGCGGGGCCTCGTACTCGCCGTTGTAGCGGCCCAGGTAGCACGGATCGTGGTAGGTGACGCTGCCGCCCTTGTGCTGACCAAGGTTGAGCTTCTTGGCCGCGATCAGTTCGGCGATGTAGGTGCTGTGGTGCTGCACCTGGTAGTCACCGCCCAGGGCGCCGTATTCGTTCTTCAGCACATGGAAGCTGTGCGGATCGCAGGTGACGATGCGCTGGAACTTGTACTTGGCCAGGGTCTGGATGTTGCGCTTGGCCAGTTGCTGGAAGGTCGCCTCATCGCCCAGGCGGCGCGCCACGTCGCCGCTGTCGCGCTCTTCCAGGCCGAGTACGGCGAAGTCCACACCCGAGGCTTTCAACACTTTGACAAACGAACGCAAAGTACGCTGGTTACGCATGTCGAAGGCACCATCACCGACCCAGAACAACACTTCGGTCGCTTTCACTTCAGACAGCAGCCGCAGGTTAAGGTCGGCAGCCCAGTTCATGCGCCCGCCGGGGGCGAAGCCGCCAGGGTTGTCGGTGGCGATCAGGTTGTCCAGCACCTCGGCGCCCTTGTTCGGGGTGGCGCCCTTTTCCAGGGTGAGGTGGCGGCGCATGTCGACGATGGCATCGACGTGCTCGATCATCATCGGGCACTCCTCGACGCAGGCACGGCAGGTGGTGCAGGACCACAGCGTCTCGGCGTCGACCAGGCCATTGACGATCGGCTGGTGTGGATTGCCGCCGTGTTCGCCGATCGGTTTGCCAGGGTATGGGCTACCGGCGAATTGCGCGTCAGTGCCACCGGCAAGGCCGATGACCATGTCCTGGATGAGTTTTTTCGGGTTCAGCGGCTGGCCAGCGGCAAAGGCCGGGCACATGGCTTCACATTTACCGCACTGCACGCAGGCATCGAAGCCCAGCAGCTGGTTCCAGGTGAAGTCCACCGGCTTTTCCACGCCAAGGGGAGCGTTCGGGTCTTCCAGGTCCAGCGGCTTGAGGCCGGTGGAGCGGCCGCCGCCGAAGCGATCGGCACGGCGGTGCCAGGCCAGGTGCAAGGCACCGGCGAAGGCGTGCTTCATCGGGCCGCCCCAGGTCATGCCAAAGAACAGCTCCGACACACCCCACAGCACGCCCAGGCCCAGAACGGCGACCATCACCCAGCCACCGGTGTTGGCCGGCAGGATACCGGCGACCGGCAGGGTGGCAATGAAGAAGCTCACGGCGAACGCCAGCAAACTCTTCGGCAGGCGCATCCACGGGCCCTTGGACAGGCGAGAAGGCGGGTTGAGGCGGCGTTTGAAGACAAAGATCGCACCGGTGAACATGATCACCGTAGCCACCAGCAGTGCGTAGCCGAGGATCTTGCTCTGCAGGCCAAAACCATGCACCAGAATGGCCAGGACAGCAGACAGCACAAAGCCGCCCGCAGTGGCCACGTGGGTCTTGGACATGTATTTGTCGCGCTCAACCACGTGGTGCAGGTCCACCAGGTAGCGGCGCGGCATGGCCAGCAGGCCGCCGATCAGGTTGACCTTGGACGGCCGGCCACGGCGCCACATGCGCACCCGGCGCAAGGCACCGAGCACTGCCAGGCCAAGGGCAGCGAACAGCAGGATGGGTAGAAGGGTGTTCAACATGGGAGACTCCCACAAACAGCTGGATTCTTGCGCCGACCAGAGGGCGAGACTGGCCCCATGTAGGAGCGGGTTTACCCGCGAATGCGTCCGGTCAGGCAACAGTGTTGTCAGTGCTGACGCATTCGCGGGTAAACCCGCTCCTACAGGGATCGCGCCCGATGGCGGCGACTGTTAACGATCAGAAGTCCTTACACAGGCGCAAGGCGTCGTAAATCGCCGCATGCACGTTGCGCTGGGCCACGCAGTCGCCGATGCGGTACAGCAGGTAGCCTTCGCCCGGCTGGCTCAGGATCGGCTGTGGCTTGATGGCGAACAGCGCCTCCACGTCGATCTGGCCCTTGTTGCGCGAACCTTCCTTGAGCGCGTAGTACAGCTCTTCGTCAGGGCGCACACCGTTCTCAACCACGACTTGATCGACCACGCGCTCTTCCTTGGCGCCGGTGTATTCGTTCTCCAGTACCGCAACCAGCTTGTCGCCTTCGCGGTAGACCTTTTCCAGCATCATGTCGCCGGTCATGATCACTTCTTTGGGGTACATGCTGCGGTAGTAGGTGGGGAAGGTAGTACCACCCATGGCCACGCCTGGCTTGATATCGTCGGTGACGATCTCGACCTGGCTGCCTTTGTCAGCGATGAAGTCAGCTACCGACATACCGGTGAATTCGCAGATGGTGTCGTACACCAGCACGTTCTTGCCCGGCGCTACCTTGCCATCGAGCACATCCCAGCTGCTGACCACCAGCCCTTCAGCGGCGCCCCAGTGCTCATTCTGCTCCAGGAACGAGTGCCCACCTACCGCCAGCACGATGACGTCCGGGCACAGGTCCTGGATGGCAGCCACATCAGCGGCGGTGCCAAGGCGCAAGTCGACTTTCAGGCGAGCCAGTTCAAGCTGGTACCAGCGGGTGATACCGGCAATCTGGTCACGCTGCGGTGCCTTGGCGGCGATGGTGATCTGCCCGCCAATCTGGTCCCTCTTCTCGAACAGAGTTACGTCGTGGCCGCGTTCAGCAGCCACGCGGGCCGCTTCCATGCCGGCAGGGCCTGCGCCAACCACCACCACCTTGCGCTTGACGCCGGTGGTTTTTTCGATGATGTGCGGCACCCCCATGTATTCACGGGAGGTCGCGGCGTTCTGGATGCACAGCACATCCAGGCCCTGGTACTGGCGGTCGATGCAGTAGTTGGCACCGACGCACTGCTTGATCTGGTCGATCTGGCCCATCTTGATCTTGGCGATCAGGTGCGGGTCGGCCATATGCGCACGGGTCATGCCGACCATGTCCACGTAGCCGCCTTCAAGGATGCGCGTGGCCTGGTTCGGGTCTTTGATGTTCTGCGCGTGCAGCACCGGGACCTTGACCACTTCCTTGATACCGGCCGCCAGGTGCAGGAACGGCTCCGGCGGGTAGCTCATGTTGGGGATGACGTTGGCCAGGGTGTTGTGGGTATCGCAACCCGAGCCGACCACGCCGATGAAGTCGAGCATGCCGGTGGCGTCGTAGTAGGCGGCGATCTGCTTCATGTCCTCGTGGCTGAGGCCATCGGGGTGGAACTCGTCACCACAGATACGCATGCCCACGCAGAAGTCGTCACCCACTTCGGCGCGTACGGCTTTCAATACTTCCAGGCCGAATTTCATGCGGCCTTCAAAGGTGCCGCCCCATTCGTCGGTACGCTTGTTGACCCGCGGGCTCCAGAACTGGTCGATCATGTGCTGGTGCACCGCCGACAATTCCACGCCGTCCAGGCCGCCCTCTTTGGCGCGACGCGCAGCCTGCGCGTAGTTGCCGATTACCCGCCAGATCTCTTCCACCTCGATGGTTTTGCAGGTGGCGCGGTGCACAGGTTCGCGAATGCCCGACGGCGACATCAGCGTCGGCCAGTTGAAGCCGTCCCAGCGCGAGCGACGGCCCATGTGGGTAATCTGGATCATGATCTTGGCGCCATGCTTGTGCATGGCGTCGGCAAGGTTCTGGAAGTGCGGGATGATGCGGTCGGTCGACAGGTTGACCGATGCCCACCATTCCTGCGGGCTGTCGATGGCCACCACCGACGAGCCGCCACAGATGGCCAGGCCGATGCCGCCCTTGGCCTTCTCTTCGTAATACTTCACGTAGCGGTCGGTCGTCATGCCGCCGTCAGTGGCGTAGACCTCGGCATGCGCGGTGCTGAGCACACGGTTGCGGATGGTCAGTTTGCCGATCTGGATCGGCTGGAACATTGCTTCGAATGCCATGACGCTATCTCCGGCTTACAACGGCTTTGTAACGAACAGGCCATCTTCGTGGCCTTCTTCCGACCCGCCATAGACCTGCTCGGCCACGGTGCGGATCTTGCTGCCGCGGGCAGCGAGAATCTGGTCCATCGCGCCAGCGAACCAGCCGGTGAACATGTAGTCGACCTTGCGGCCGCACTTGCCATAGACGTACACGAACGCAGAGTGCTTGAGCTTGACGCTGCAGGTACCTTTATCCAGGTCGATATCCTGGATCTCGAACAGGCCCCAGCCACGCTGGCTCAGGCGCTTCATGTAGTGCTCGAACACCGCCACGCCTTCCAGGCCATGGCACTCGGCCTCTTTTTCACACCAGTGCCAGGCAGACTTGTAGCCAGCCTTGTAGAGGATCTCGGCATAGGCGTCGGCGCCCAGCACTTCCTCGATGCCCATATGGTTATTGACGAAGAAATGCCGAGGCACATACAGCATCGGCAAGGCGTCGCTGGTCCAGACACCGGTCTCGCTGTCGACTTCGATTGGCAATTGCGGGGCGATTTTGGCCATGGAAACTCAACTCCATAAAATTTTTTGTGGGTGCCCCGGCGTTGCTGGCAGGGGCTATCAGGCTTGGAGAGCGGCTTACTCGCCCCAGACATCCTTGAGGACGTTTACCCAGTTCTCGCCCATGATCTTGCGCACCACGCGCTCGGAATGGCCGCGTTTGAGCAAGGTCTCGGTGAGGTTGGGGAATTCGCCGACAGTGCGAATGCCCAGTGGGTTGATGATCTTGCCGAAGTTGGTCAGGCGGCGGGCGTAGCCCTTGTCATGGGTCAGGTATTCGAAGAAGTCCTGGCCGTGACCCTGGGTGAAGTCGGTACCGATACCGATGGCGTCTTCACCGACGATATTCATGGTGTACTCGATGGCCTCGGCGTAGTCATCGATGGTCGAGTCAATGCCTTTGGCCAGGAACGGCGCGAACATGGTGACGCCAACGAAACCGCCGTGATCGGCGATAAACTTCAGCTCTTCGTCCGACTTGTTGCGCGGGTGCTCCTTCAGGCCCGAAGGCAGGCAGTGCGAGTAGCACACCGGCTTTTTCGATTCGAGGATGACTTCTTCGGAAGTCTTGGAGCCGACGTGGGACAGGTCGCACATGATGCCGACACGGTTCATCTCGGCAACGATCTCGCGACCGAAGCCGGACAGCCCGCCGTCACGCTCGTAGCAGCCGGTGCCCACCAGGTTCTGGGTGTTGTAGCACATCTGCACGATGCCCACGCCCAGCTGCTTGAACACGTCCACATAAGCGATCTGGTCCTCGAACGCATGGGCGTTCTGGAAGCCGAAGAGGATGCCGGTCTTGCCCAGCTCCTTGGCCTTGCGGATGTCGGCGGTGGTGCGCACCGGCATCACCAGGTCGCTGTTGTCGCGGATCAGCTTCTGGCTGGACGCGATGTTATCGACGGTAGCCTTGAACCCTTCCCAGACCGACACCGTGCAGTTGGCCGCCGTGAGGCCGCCTTTGCGCATGTCTTCGAACAGCTCGCGGTTCCATTTGGCGATGATCAGGCCATCGATGACGATGCTGTCGGCGTGTAGTTCGGCTGGGCTCATCAGGCTGTCCCCTTTTATAGAGTTGGGTCGCGCCAAACCTTCTGCCGGCGCTTTGAGGCCAGCATATGCCTGTGCCCCGAGGCGCCCCGGTGCAAAAACGACAGGGGGTTTGCCGAAAGCGTCAATGCGCGACAAGAGCGCGTCTGGCGCGTGTTCCGGGGATGAGAGACAGTCTCGATAACGACATTTGCGGCCGGTACATGAACATTTGGTCAGGGAGCTACCACCTGACCTCTGGCTGAGCGAGAATCCCTGCGATTCGACAGCCTGTTGAGGAGAAAACGGATGAAATCAATGGCATGGCTGGTGCTGCTGGCCATCGTGAGCGGGGCCCAGGCCGGTGAGGAAGAAAGCACACCTTGCGACAATGTGGAGAACGACCAGCAAACCTTCGCCTGTGCAGCATTCAACAAACAGGTCGCCGAGCGTGAGCTGCAGTCGGCCTATGACGACCTGGTTGCGCGCATGCGTGATCAGTTCGGCGACGAGGCAGGCCTGATGTCGCGAATAGAGGCAGCCGAGAAAGTCTGGAGCCAACTGCGCGATGCAGACTGCAAGGTCGAAACCCATGCTGAACAACCCGGCAGCAACGCCTACCAGATCGCCTGGAACAGCTGCATTGCACAGCGCAGCGATGAGCGAGCGGAGTATTTGCGCAGCCTGGGCTCGCAAAACAGTGACGAGCCGGCACCCGAAGATTGATCAGCACGCGCGAGTGAAGGATCAACTCCAGAGGAACAACATGCCGCTGATGCCCCCTGCGTAATTACTCGATAGTGCCCTCAGACCACGTGCTCACCATGTGTGTCTTGGAACTCACAACTATCAAGGAATTACAAAGTGGCTGACATCAAAGTTGAAATGGAAAAAATCCGCAAAGAGGGTCAAGAGCGCGTAGCCGCTACCGGCCAGACCATCTGCATCTTCGCTGACAATGTGCCTGCCAACATTGCAGAAGACATCCTGGCCGGCATGCGCTTGATGACCGAACTGGCCAACAAGAAGTTCGACAAGGAGACCCAGCAGCGCGAGTGGTACAACTTCTACAACGATGGCCTGATCAAGTTTGGCTGGACCATGACGGGCGCAGCACATGCCGAAGATGCCATTGATGAGGACAACCTGACCCTGGCAGAGCTGATTACCAAGTCCGTCACCATCAGCGTCTCCGCGGACCCTCGTCGCGCCGCCTGCGCCAGGCGAGTTCTGCAAATTGTCGTGCAGAAACCGGAAGTCAAGGCGCACCTGGAAAAGCACAGCCATAGCGAATCCGGCAAATCGAGCAACTTCGTGGTCGCCCAGTGCGAAATGACGCCACAAGGCCTGCCCGCGATGCACATGACCAGCTTCCAGGCCAGCTACGACTCGAAAGTCGAGCGTGAAGGCGCCCTGACGCGCAAGGTCGACAAAACCTCTACCCGCGTCTATCGCGCTTCGCAACAAGGCACGTTCAGCGTTCGTCACTTCGACGCTGCACGTGACCTTGTGAATGAGAAGATCAAAGGCGACCTCGGCGCGTTTCTCGCTATCTGATTAGCGAGGCCGGGTACCAGAGCGCGCTGGTACCCGGTTCTGGTCATCTGCATCCATCAAGGAGCAATGCCATATGGGTGATACGAGCCTGGATACCCGAATATTCGAGGAGCGGCTAAGCATCAAGCCTGCGCCCTGGCTGACACTCGATACATGGGAAGATTTGCAGCTATGCCTGCGTTATTCACAAGCAGTGGCCAATGAAAAATACTCGATGGAAACCCAGCCTCAGCAATGGTTCACTGTCGCTCGCGCCACCTTGCAATCATTGAAATTCACCCTGTTCGAACATACTCATAGAACCATCGTGTATGAGCCGAACTTGCTTGCGTTAAGCGATGTTTACAGTGGCTATCTCCCCCCGCCCCGCGAGAAAGGACCTTGGTTCAAGAGCCTCGAAGAGAATGTTCAAGCCGCTCTGCAATCGGCAGGTACGCGTACCTTCACCGTCATGAACGCCTCTTCACATCTAAGTATTGAAATGGACCATGAAGGGGACCATGTCCCGGTTGCGATCCTGTTTTATGCCTACTGCATTACCGACCCGGTCGAGCCCACCAGAAAGTTGAACCTGGTATTTGACCATCTGGGTGCACGCTTCAATGCAGCGGGTTTCGCCCCGCTTCGCGAGGATCTGCAAGCAAGGAATCGTGAAAAGCTAAGGGCCATTCTCGAGCGAGAACTGGATTGAAGCTCACTTTGTACCGCTGGGCCGTCGCTCTTCCCGCGGGCACCGTCCAAACCTCAGCTTGTAGCGCCGCGTGAAATAGGATGGCAGTTCAAACCCGCACGCAAGGCTGACTTCAGTCACCGACATGTCGGTCTGGGCCAACAGCTGGCGCGCCTTGTCCAGCCGTAACCCAAGATAGAAACCGCTCGGTGTTGCATCAAGGTGCATGCGAAACAAACGCTCCAGTTGACGCCGTGTCACCTTGATCGCGGCAGCCAGTTCCAGCGTAGTCAGCGGTGGCTCGATGTGTTTTTCCATTTCTCCAATGGCATGGACCAGCTTCTTGTTGCTGATGCCATAACGCGCACCGATCTGCATGCGCTGGTGGTCCTGGCGCTGACGGATACGACCCAGCACGAACTGCTCGGACACCTTGACCGCCAGTTCGCTGCCGTGAGATTGGGCAATCAGGTGCAGCATCAAATCGATTGAGGCCGTTCCGCCGGCACAGGTGATGCGGCTGCGGTCAATCTCGAACAGCTCCTGGGTAGCTTGAAGGCCTGGGTAGCGCTCCTTGAATGCCTCAAGCGCCTCCCAATGCAATGTCGCCCGGTAGCCCTCGAGCAGCCCTGCCTCGGCCAGCACCATCGCGCCCGTATCGATGCCCCCGAGCATGACAGCTTCGTGGTTGAGCCGGCGCAACGCATGCAGCAGTTTGGGTGCGACATTGGCCAGTGGTTCGAAGCCCGCGACCACCAGCAGGATGTTGGCCGGCTCGCCCTCCCCCAGGGCGGCATCGGCATTGATCGACATGCCATTGCTCGCCAGCACCGCCTCACCGTCCAGGCTAAGCACCTGCCACCGGTACAACTGCCCACCAAAACGATTGGCCACCCGCAGTGGCTCCACCGCCGAAATGAACCCCATGGCAGAAAAGCCGGGCACCAACAGAAAGGCAATCGTCTCCATCATCCTCTCCTCCACAGAAACTGGTCGCCCCGGTGCTAATTCCTGTCGCTAGCGTGCGCTTGGGCAAGGTAGCGCCAGCGTAGCGTATTCACACGGTCCGCAGAGGCCGCCCTCAATAACAATATGCACTGCCGATGGAGAGCCACCATGCACAGCTTGATCCGCCGCAGCCTGTTGCCCCTTGCCCTGAGCAGCATCGTCGCCACCCCGCTTTTCGCCGCCGAGCCCGCCGCCTGCAAAAACGTGCGCCTTGGCGTGGTCAACTGGACCGACGTCATTGCCACCAGCGCCATGGCCCAGGTACTGCTCGACGGCCTGGGGTACCAGACCAAACAGACCAGTGCCTCGCAACAGATCATCTTCGCCGGCATACGCGACAAACGCCTGGACATGTTCCTGGGTTACTGGAACCCGATCATGACCCAGACCATTACCCCGTTCGTCGATGCCAACCAGGTCAAGGTGCTGGACAAGCCAAGCCTGGAGGACGCGCGCGCCACCTTGGCCGTGCCGAAATACCTCTACGACAAGGGCCTGAAGACCTTCGCCGACATCCACAAGTTCGAGAAAGAGCTGGACGGCAAGATCTATGGCATCGAACCGGGTTCCGGCGCCAATACCCAGATCAAGGCGATGATCACCAAGAACCAGTTCGACCTGGGCAAGTTCCAGCTGGTCGAGTCCAGCGAGGCCGGCATGCTCGCCGCCGTCGACCGCGCGGTGCGGCGCAAGGAGGCCGTGGTGTTCTTCGGCTGGGCGCCGCACCCGATGAACGTGAACATCGACATGGCCTACCTGGGTGACAGCCAGGATGCGCTCGGCCCTGACGAAGGCCGTGCGACGGTGTGGACGGTGACGGCGCCGGACTACGCCGAACGCTGCCCCAATGCCCACCGCCTGCTGGCCAACCTGAAGTTCAGCGCCGAGGACGAGAGCCGCATGATGCAGCCACTGCTCGACCACAAGGACGCGCTGGAATCGGCCCGCCAGTGGCTCAAGGACCACCCCGAGGACAAGGCCCGCTGGCTTGAGGGTGTGACCACCTTCGATGGCAAGCCGGCTGCGGACAACCTCAAGCTTACCGCCAACTGACAGGGCCCTTTCGCGGGCATGCCCGCTCCCACAGGTACAGCGCCACACTCGGGATCACATTGATCCTGTGGGAGCGGGCATGCCCGCGAAAACGCCAACACCGACATCACAAGGAACTGCACCATGAACCACGACGTCATCATCACCTGCGCCCTCACCGGCGCCGGCGACACCGCCTCGAAAAGCCACCTGGTCCCGGTCACCCCCAAACAGATCGCCGAATCCGCCGTAGAGGCCGCCAAGGCCGGCGCCACCGTGGTCCACTGCCACGTCCGCGACCCGCAGACCGGCCGTTTCAGCCGAGATGTAAACCTCTACCGCGAAGTCATGGAGCGTATCCGCGAAGCCGACGTGGACATCATCGTCAACCTCACCGCCGGCATGGGCGGCGACCTGGAAATCGGCCCGGGTGAAACGCCGCTGGCGTTCGGCCCGGGCACCGACCTGATCGGCCCGCTGGAGCGCCTGGCCCATGTCGAAGCACTGTTGCCGGAAATCTGCACCCTCGACTGCGGCACCCTCAACTTCGGCGATGGCAACTCGATCTACGTGTCCACCCCGGCCCAACTGCGCGCCGGTGCCAAGCGCATTACCGAACTGGGGGTGAAGGCCGAGCTGGAAATCTTCGACACCGGCCACCTGTGGTTCGCCAAGCAAATGATGAAGGAAGGCCTGCTCGAAGACCCGCTGTTCCAACTGTGCCTGGGCATCCCTTGGGGCGCACCGGCCGACACCACCACCATGAAGGCCATGGTCGACAACCTGCCCGCCAACGTCACCTGGGCAGGCTTCGGCATCGGCCGCATGCAAATGCCGATGGCCGCTCAGGCAGTGCTGCTGGGCGGCAACGTGCGGGTGGGCCTGGAAGACAACCTGTATCTGGACCGTGGGGTGCTGGCCAGCAACGGCCAATTGGTGGAACGCGCGAGCGAGATCATCACCCGCATGGGTGGCCGCGTGCTCAGCCCGGCAGAAGGCCGGGAAAAAATGAACCTCAAGCGCCGCTGATCCTTTCAACGATCGCAAATGCGCCGAAGACCCTGATGACTGTGTTTTACCCTGAGGACTAGCTATGCCCTTTATCACTGAAATCAAAACCTTCGCCGCCCTGGGTAGCGGCGTGATCGGCAGCGGCTGGGTCGCCCGCGCCCTCGCCCACGGCCTGGACGTGGTGGCTTGGGACCCGGCGCCCGGCGCCGAACAGGCACTGCGCAAACGGATCGCCAACGCCTGGCCGGCACTGGAAAAACAAGGCCTGGCCCCTGGCGCATCGCAAGACCGCCTGAAGTTCGTGGCAACCATCGAGGAATGCGTGCACGACGCCGACTTCATCCAGGAAAGCGCGCCAGAGCGCCTGGACCTCAAGCTTGAGTTGCACGCAAAAATCAGCGCCGCAGCCAAGCCTGACGCAATCATCGGTTCCAGTACCTCGGGCCTGCTGCCAAGCGAATTCTACGAGTCGTCCACTCACCCGGAGCGCTGCGTTGTCGGCCACCCGTTCAACCCGGTGTACCTGCTGCCGCTGGTCGAGATTGTCGGCGGCAGCCGCACCTCACCCGAAGCCATTGAAGCCGCCAAAACCATCTACACCGCACTCGGCATGCGCCCACTGCATGTGCGCAAGGAAGTGCCAGGCTTCATCGCCGACCGCCTGCTCGAAGCGCTCTGGCGCGAGGCCCTGCACCTGGTCAACGACGGCGTGGCCACCACCGGCGAAATCGACGACGCGATCCGCTTCGGCGCAGGCTTGCGCTGGTCGTTCATGGGCACGTTCCTTACCTATACTCTGGCCGGTGGCGATGCCGGCATGCGCCATTTCATGTCGCAGTTCGGCCCGGCTCTGAAGTTACCCTGGACGTACCTTCCGGCACCGGAGCTGACCGACAAGCTGATCGACGACGTGGTAGACGGCACTTCCGAGCAACTGGGCGAGCACAGCATCGCCGCACTGGAGCGCTACCGCGACGACACCCTGCTGGCGGTGCTGGAAGCGGTGAAGACCAGCAAGGCCAGCCACGGCATGTCGTTCGGCGATTAAGGAGACCAAGATGCCTGCTCTGATCACCTACCGCACCACGGTCCAAGAGGACTGGGTCGATTACAACGGGCATCTGCGGGATGCCTTCTACCTGCTGATCTTCAGCTACGCGACCGATGCGCTGATGGAGCGCATTGGCCTGGACGCCGACAGCCGAGGGCAAAGCGGTAATTCGCTGTTCACGCTGGAGGCGCATATCAATTATCTGCACGAGGTGAAGCTGGCCACCGAGGTGTGGGTGCAGACGCAGATCATCGGCTTCGATAAAAAGCGACTGCACTTGTATCACAGCTTGCATCGATCAGGTTTTGACGAGGCGTTGGCCGCCAGTGAGCAATTGCTTTTACATGTGGACCTGGCGGGGCCAAAGGCAAAGCCATTTGGAGAATCCAGCACCCATCGACTACAAAGCGTGGTCGATGACCAACGGGATTTACCAACGCCAGCCTTTACAGGCCGTGTGATAAAGATTCCTAGTTGATACCAACGAGAGCAGTCAGACCATGGCTGCTCGCTAGGCCTCGGTTATTGTGGGATATCGAGATTTATCCAGCTTTGGTACCTACCGTTATCACATGTCAATAACTCAGGCCCCGGCTTCAAGCTGGGCTGAGAGCCTAGGCAAAGGTTGCGATTATAACTCTGTATTTTCAAGGTATGATCGGGCTGCGCTGATACCATCCAGAGAAGACCATCTTTGACTGTTGCAGGGCATGACTCAGCCAAAACATAATTATCAGCCCGCGCGACCATACATTTACCGCCCGGAGCCACAATCCTGAACGTACCCGCCTCGCCCCACGGCTCTAACGTCCATTTTTGCTGGGGGCCAGGAGAGCATGCGACGAACTGGATACTTGATCCGGCAAAATCCTGCAGGCAGGGGTGAGTGGAACCTTGATCCAGCCGACCTTTATTTTTAAGCACTCCCGGCATGGGAGGGTAGAAACTCTCTATACTTGCCCTACGCTCGTTGATCGCGCGGGCGACATCATGATGTGCGACAGTTCCCAGAGGTTGTCCTTGATAACTCAGCCGCGGATTGGAGTAAAACGGTACTCTCGGACATGTCGGGCTACAGTTAGCAGACATCTGAGTTCGGAATCTGAGGTTCCCCCCATCCGGAGCGTAGCGATATCCATGGATATAATTATCACTTTGCCCATCCCAGTTATGAGTCATGCCAAAGTTGTGGCCGATCTCGTGGGCTAACGAGGTAATGCAATTAATCGCCGAAAAGCCTTGCGTCTTATTACTCGACGGCTTACCCGCGCCGCAAAACTCACTATTGGCAACGTACATCGAGACTAGATCAGCCCTAAGCTCCACCCTTTTGGCATTGACAGCGGGATTATTATATTGAACCTCATTGAGGAGCGTTCCAAAGTCTTTCCCCACTTCGTCAATAGCAGAATCTATAAACCCCGCAAACTCGTAAGTAATATCCACCTTGCTATTTTTTGCAATTTGATTTACATCCTGCAACCCTAGCATCAAATCAGCACGATAGTTTGGATTTTTCGCGCGAGACTGCACTGTACTTACAAATAGCAGCCTTATTATACTGTAGGCAGACGAGACCTGCTGCGATTCTTCTAGAGCAGGGGATGCCGGAAACCCAACGTCTACGCCCAGTGCATCTTCAGAGGGTAACTTTGACTCATCAACCTTGATCAGCACGTGCGTATCTGAACCGATATAAACCAATCGGTATCGCTGGCCATCCACCAAAAAATTGCCTGCCAACTGATTACCAAGGCGAATGATTGACATATAATACTCAGGATCGAAATCAATTTCTGCTTCCGCCCCTGAGCGGCCTGCCTTCCACTTTGAAGGCTGATAGCCAACCCATCCTTCGTACCCATCAGCCAAGACATTGAAGTTCCGCCGGTTAAACTTCTCAGCCTTTCGATTCGGCAGTGTTATAGCTATATTTTCAGTGTTCCCTCCAATCAATGATGCATCAACATTCACTAGCGTGAATTCTTCATTAGCGGGGTCGGCCAACAAAGTTTTTAGATGACCTTTTGCTGTTTTCTGAAGCATCTGGCGGTTTTGAGTAGGCTGCAGTGTAAACAGCTGCGGAACAACACTCGCAACAGTACTCGTTTGCGGGGTAGATGACGAACATGAAGCCATTATCAAGGTCGCGCCCAGGACAATGATCATGCAGATATTCTTTTTCACGTTTTCCGCTCCTGTGGAATCCATCTGCCACAAAAGAGCACAAATTTCTGCAGTCCGTCACCTGACATAAATGCTAGGTGTATGAATGTATAGGGGAGTCTGGCGGAATAAAAATAACCCCGGAAAGCCGTGAGCTACCGGGGCCAAGAGCGAGCAACATCCACTGTGCGTGAGCGAGGGTGACCAAACCCTCTGTACCGTGAATGGCTCCAGTGTGCGTGCTTGCCTGGCAGGGGATTTAGTCGTAAACGACCTGTTCTTAGCCAAAGCAGCCATGGCGACATTCTGTCCTTGCGAGGCTGTCGCGCACGTCACAGAATCGGTCGTAAATCACAGCAGCACTCTCTTAGCGATAAAAGGGACAACAGCCATGATGCATGCGGATTTGATTGATCAGGACGACCTCGCCGGCCACCTGCGCTCGCGCGGTTTCGATATTCCTGCAGGAGCCAGTGCCGAGCAGGCTTGCGAAGCGGTGGTGCGTGGGCTGACCGAGCCCAATGCACGGGCGCTGAAGGGGATGGTGGAGCAGATGTACACCGGTAGTGCGACGATCCTGCCGGCGGTGCGCCAGGCCATCGACAAGCAACTGTTGCCGGCATTGGCGCAGTTCAACAAACGCGCGTAATTCATTTACCCAGGACCGGACCCTTCGCGGGACAAGCCCGCTTCCACAGGATCACCGCTGGCTCAAGCTCAGCGGGTGACCTGCGGGAGCGGGCTTGTCCCGCGAAAAAGTCGACTCGGTGTCAGAGCCTTACACTGGCAAAGGTCGACTCGTTGCGTGCCTGGCTCAGGGCCGCCATCGGCCCGCTGTGCGGCGACAGGGTCATGGCCTGCGGAATCGGCATCATGGCCACCTGCTGCGCGGTGTTGGACCCCACGCGCTCGTCACGCGGCGGAATGCCGAAGTACTCGCGATAGCACTTGGAGAAGTGCGGGGTCGACACAAAGCCGCACACCGATGCCACTTCGATGATCGACATCGGCGTCTGCTTCAGCAGCTGCCGCGCACGGATCAGGCGCAACTTCAGGTAGTAGCGCGACGGCGAGCAGTGCAGGTACTTCTGGAACAGGCGCTCCAACTGGCGTCGCGAAACCGCCACATACACTGCCAGTTCGTCCAGGTCGATCGGTTCCTCCAGATTGGCCTCCATCAACGCGACGATTTCCTGCAACTTCGGCTGGTTGGTGCCAAGCATGTGCTTGAGCGGCACGCGCTGGTGGTCTTGCTCGTTGCGAATACGCTCGTAGACGAACATCTCGGAAATCGCCGCCGACAGCTCACGGCCGTGATCACGGCTGATCAGGTGCAGCATCATGTCCAGCGGCGCGGTGCCACCGGAGCTGGTGAAGCGGTTGCGGTCAAGGGTGAACAGGCGGGTGCTCATGTTCACCCGCGGGAAGGCTTCCTGCATCGCGGCCAGGCATTCCCAGTGCACGCTGCAATCGAAGCCGTCGAGCAGGCCAGCGCAGGCCAGTGCCCAACTGCCGGTGCACACGGCACCCAACCTGCGCGACTGACGGGCCTGGGCTTGCAGCCAGGTGACGTGTTCACGGGTGACGGAGCGCTGGATGCCAACACCACCACAGACAATCACGGTGTCGATGGGCGGAGCATTGCTGATTGCGGCATCCGGTGTGATTTGCAGGCCATCGCTGGCCCACACCTGGCCGCCATCGATCGTCAGCGTGTGCCAACGATACAGCTCACGGCCAGACAGCTGGTTGGCCATGCGCAGCGGCTCGACCGCCGATGCCAGGGAAATCAGGGTGAAATTGTCCAATAGAAGAAACCCGATGGACTGGGGTGTTGTGCGGTTCTGGGTTGGATTCCCGGAGGTGTACGACGTCATCGCGATTTCTCCTCACACAAATGCAGGGTGTGCCTCAGGCGGGCACTTACTTCTTGTTATGACCCCTCGGTCATTTTCCGGGGGTAGGCTTGCCAATCTCAACGCAAACGCCGTGCCTAAAATTGAACGGCTATCCAAAAAAACCTGAAAACGACGCCTTTACTGGGCATTTCAAGTGCTTGCATCGTGTTGGCCAGTCGTCCAGAACAGGCGAGCTAGCGCGTTGCCTGTAACGGTTGAGCAGTTTAGTGACACGCGCCGCGTGGGTTTCCCAGAAGCGACACCTTTAAGTGTCACCGACAACCCTCACACTGATCGCGACATCCGACGATCGGTAGCGTGCCACCGCACCATAAAGAGGCATTGGCGGTTGTGTTGCACCTGCATCAACCTCAAGGGCCTCTTCGCGGGCAAGCCCGCTCCTACAGGGATTTCACCGTTCCTGTAGGAGCGGGCTTGCCCGCGAAGACGCCTTGAAGGTCAGATCAGCAAATCAGCACTCGATAGCGCTGACCGCCAGGCCGCCGCGCGAGGTCTCTTTGTACTTGTCGTGCATATCGGCCCCGGTATCGCGCATGGTGCGGATTACCTGGTCGAGGGAAATGAAGTGCTCACCATCGCCGCGCAACGCCATCTGCACCGCGTTGATGGCCTTCACGGCAGCAATCGCGTTGCGCTCGATGCAGGGCACTTGCACCAACCCGCCCACCGGGTCGCAGGTCAGGCCAAGGTTGTGTTCCAGGGCAATTTCAGCGGCGTTCTCAACCTGTGCCGGGGTGGCGCCGAGTACTTCGGCAAGGCCTGCTGCGGCCATCGCGCAGGCCGAGCCGACTTCCCCCTGGCAACCCACTTCGGCACCAGAGATCGAGGCGTTCTTCTTGCACAGGATGCCCACGGCGGCGGCGGCCAGGAAGTAGTCGACAACGCTGGACTCATCAACCTCATCACTGAAACGCATGTAGTAATGCAGCACTGCCGGGATGATGCCTGCCGCGCCGTTGGTAGGCGCGGTCACCATGCGCCCACCGGCGGCGTTTTCTTCGTTGACTGCCAAGGCGAACAGGTTGACCCACTCCATGGCACTCATGGTCGAGCCGATCACGTTGGGCTTGCCAATTTCCTGCAGGCTGCGGTGCAGCTTGGCGGCGCGCCGGCGCACGTTCAGCCCGCCGGGTAGCGTGCCCTCGTACTTGAGGCCGTTGTTGACGCATTCCTGCATGGCTTCCCAGAGCTTGTACAGGCCAGCGCGGATGTCTTCCTCGCTGCGCCAGACCTTCTCGTTGGCCATCATCAATTGCGACACGCTGAGGTCGTTTTGCTTGCACAGGCGCAGCAGTTCGGCGGCGCTGTTGAAGTCGTACGGCAACACCGTCTGGTCAGCATCCAACACACCGCTGGCGGCTTGGGCTGCATCGACCACAAAGCCGCCGCCCACCGAGTAATAGGTGTCGCGGTGCAACTCGCCCTGCTCGCCTTCGGCAATCAGGGTCATGGCGTTGGGGTGATACGGCAGGTTCTCGTCCAGCAGCAGCATGTCACGGGCCCAGACAAACTCGATGGGCAAGCGGCTATCCAGCTGCAGGGTGTTGGTTTCGCGCAGGTCGGCTATACGCGGCACGATCTGGGTCGGGTCAATGGCGTCAGGCCACTCGCCCATCAGGCCCATGATGGTGGCGTTGTCGGTGCCATGGCCGATACCGGTGGCCGACAGCGAGCCATACAGGCGCACTTCGATCCGTTTTACACGCTCCAGCTCACCGCGTTCTCGCAGGCCCTGAACGAACAGGGCGCCAGCACGCATGGGGCCGACGGTGTGGGAGCTGGAGGGCCCGACACCGATCTTGAACAGGTCGAACACGCTGATGGCCATTGTCGAATCACCTCTTGCTGGGCTTGTCTCTGCGCGCCATGCGCAGGGCGGGGTAGCTGCTAGGCTCAAACAGCGGGCCGCCTTGAATGCCAGCATCATCGGGCTTTTACCGCCCACCTCGCCGTCTGCAACCGACGTACTTTTGTCCAGCAGCGCCGCGCTGTTTTCAACCAGGAACTGCGCTCACCGCGCCGTTTTCCAGCGGCCTGGTGACGCAAAAATGCGTACGAGGGGGTGGAAAAATCCATAAGCGACATCGCCCATACTGGATACGACCCGTTCCGTACTGGATACGACCCCACCAGTAGGCGATTGCCCGGCGCTGGAGGATTATCGAAAGCGACTCGTAAAGCACGGCCACGCATCCTGCCCTCTGCAGGCCTGGTCGACCGGACCCTCAGAAAGCCCGGCGACCCACGCGAACCCGAAGACAATATCTCAGGAGTCCATCCATGAAAGGTTCACCCTCGCTGTTGCTGGTTGCGTTGCTGTCCGCGCCATTGCTGGCCCAAGCAGCCGAACCCGAGCAATGTCAGACTGTACGCTTCTCCGATGTCGGCTGGACCGACATCACAGTCACGACCGCGACCACCAGCGTTGTGCTCGAAGCCCTGGGTTACAAAACCCACACCACCATGATCTCGGTACCGGTGACCTACAAGTCGCTGGCCACCGGCAAGGACCTGGACGTGTTTCTCGGCAACTGGATGCCGACCATGGAGAACGACATCAAGCAGTACCGCGATGCCGGCACGGTAGAAACCGTGCGCGCCAACCTGGAAAACGCCAAGTACACCCTGGCAGTCCCCCAGGCGCTGTACGACAAGGGCCTGAAGGATTTCAGCGACATTCCAAAGTTCAAGAAGGAACTGAACGGCAAGATCTACGGCATCGAACCGGGTAACGACGGTAACCGCACCATCCAGAGCATGATCGACAAGAACGCCTTTGGCTTGAAGGACGCCGGTTTCAAGATCGTGCAGTCCAGCGAGGCGGGCATGCTGTCGCAGGTTGACCGCGCGCAGAAACGCGGCGAGGCATTGGTGTTCCTCGGCTGGGAGCCACACCCGATGAACACCCGCTTCAAGATGCAGTACCTGACCGGCGGGGACGAATTCTTCGGTCCCGACTTCGGTAAGGCGACCGTGCTGACAAACACCCGCAAGGGATATACGCAGGAATGCAGCAACGTTGGCCAATTGCTTAAGAATCTGTCGTTCGAGCTCAAGGATGAAAGCACCATGATGGGCTATGTCCTGGACGACAAGATGAAACCCGAAGCCGCCGCCAAGAAATGGATCAAGGACAACCCAGGCAAGCTGGATGCCTGGCTGGCCGGCGTTACCACCGTGGATGGCAAACCTGGCCTGGAGGCGGTCAAGGCCAAGCTTACGCAATAACGAACTACGCAGTAGCGCTACCTCGGGGCAGGACCGTGCCTGCCCCGGGTTGATTTCAATCTATGCAGGTGGAAGCTCGCTATCATGCTTATCGATCAGAAAATACCCCTGGGCCAGTACATCGCGTCGTTCGTCGAATGGCTGACCCAGAACGGCGCGAATTACTTCGACGCCATCGCGCAAGGCCTGGAGTTCATGATCCACGGCGTTACCAGCGCCCTGACTTTCTTCAACCCGTTCGTGCTTATCGCCCTGTTCGCCGCCCTGGCGCATTTCATCCAGCGCAAGTGGGCACTGACCGCATTTGTCGCCCTGTCGTTCCTGCTGATCCTCAACCTGGGTTACTGGCAGGAAACCATGGAGACCCTGGCGCAGGTCACCTTCGCCACAGTGGTATGTGTGGTGATCGGCGTGCCATTGGGCATCCTCGCCGCGCACAAGCCGATGTTCTATACCGCCATGCGCCCGGTGCTCGACCTGATGCAGACGGTGCCCACCTTCGTCTACCTGATCCCAACCCTGACCCTGTTCGGCCTGGGCGTGGTGCCGGGGCTGATCTCCACCGTAGTGTTCGCCATCGCCGCGCCCATTCGCCTGACCTACCTGGGCATTTGCGACGTGCCGCAAGAGTTGATGGACGCCGGCAAGGCCTTTGGCTGCTCGCGTCGTCAGCTGCTTACCCGTATCGAACTGCCGCACGCGATGCCAAGCATCGCCGCCGGTGTCACTCAATGCATCATGCTGTCGCTGTCGATGGTGGTCATTGCCGCCCTGGTTGGCGCTGATGGCCTGGGCAAACCTGTGGTCAACGCACTGAACACCGCCGATATCTCCCTGGGCTTCGAAGCGGGCCTGGCGATCGTGCTGCTGGCAATCATGCTCGACCGTATCTGCAAGCAACCGGAACTGCCGGTAAGGGGTGAGGCATGAGCATCATTCGTTTCGAAGACGTCGACGTCATCTTCTCCAACAAACCGCGCGAGGCACTGGCGCTACTGGACCAAGGCCAGACCCGCGAGCAGATCCTCAAGCAGACCGGCCTGGTGGTGGGTGTCGAAAAGGCCAACCTCGATATCAACAAAGGCGAGATCTGCGTGCTGATGGGCTTATCCGGCTCGGGCAAGTCGAGCCTGCTGCGCTGCATCAACGGCCTCAACACCGTCAGCCGTGGCAAGTTGTTCGTCGAGCACGAAGGCAAGCACATCGACATTGCCAACTGCTCCGCGGCCGAGCTGAAGATGATGCGCACCAAGCGCATTGCCATGGTGTTCCAGAAGTTTGCCCTGATGCCTTGGCTGACGGTGCGCGAGAACATCAGCTTTGGCCTGGAAATGCAGGGTCGCCCGGAAAAGGAACGGCGCAAGCTGGTCGACGAGAAGCTTGAGCTGGTGGGCCTGACCCAGTGGCGCAACAAGAAGCCAGATGAGCTTTCTGGCGGCATGCAGCAGCGCGTGGGCCTGGCCCGGGCGCTGGCGATGGATGCCGACATCTTGCTGATGGACGAACCGTTCTCGGCCCTGGATCCACTGATCCGCCAGGGCTTGCAAGATGAGCTGCTTGGCCTGCAGGCCAAGCTGAGCAAAACCATCGTGTTCGTCAGCCACGACCTGGACGAGGCGCTGAAACTGGGTACCCGCATTGCGATCATGAAAGACGGTCGGATCATCCAGTACAGCAAGCCGGAGGAGATCGTGCTGAACCCGGCTGACGAATACGTGCGCACCTTCGTCGCCCATACCAACCCGCTGAACGTGCTGTGCGGGCGCAGCCTGATGCGCAGCCTGGACAACTGCAAGCGGGTCAATGGCTCGGTGTGCCTGGACCCAGGTATCGATTCGTGGCTGGACCTTGGCGAAGGCGGCGCGCTCAAGCGTGCACGCCAAGGCCAGAACGGGCTGGACATGCAGAAATGGGCACCAGGACAAGATGTGGAACTGCTGGAGCGCAGGCCGACCGTGGTGCACGCCGACATCGGCATGCGTGAGGCACTGCAGATTCGTTATCAAACCGGCAACAAGCTGGTGCTGCAGGATAACGACAGGGTGGTGGGGATACTCGGGGATACCGAGCTTTACCACGCACTGCTCGGCAAGAACCACGGTTGAGGCAATTGGGGCCGCTTCGCGGCCCTTTCGCAGGCACGCCCGCTCCCACAGGTTTGGACTGCCCCCAAGAAGTTGGACACCAATCCAACTCTTGGGGGGCAGTCCAGGTTTGCTGAGATCTCTGTGGGAGCGGGCGTGCCCGCGAAGGGCTGCAAAGCAGCCCCGATCAATGGATCAGCGAACGACGATCCCGCGCGAAGCCATGTAAGCCTTGGCTTCAGGCACTGTGTACTCGCCAAAGTGGAAGATGCTGGCCGCCAACACCGCGCTGGCATGCCCTTCCAGGATGCCGTCTGCCAGGTGCTGCAGGTTACCCACACCCCCCGAGGCAATCACCGGAATCCCCAGCGCATCACTGATAGCGCGGGTAACGCCCAGGTCGAAGCCGTTCTTCATGCCGTCCTGGTCCATGCTGGTCAGCAGGATCTCGCCAGCGCCCAGGCCTTCCATCTTCTTCGCCCACTCGACTGCATCCAGCCCGGTCGGTTTGCGCCCGCCGTGAGTGAAAATCTCCCAGCGCGGCGCTTCACCTGGCCCGGAGACTTTCTTGGCATCGATGGCGACAACGATGCACTGCGAACCGAAACGCTCCGCCGCCTCGCCGACAAACTCTGGGTTGAACACCGCGGCGGTGTTGATCGAGACCTTGTCGGCACCGGCGTTGAGCAGGTTGCGGATGTCCTGCACGGTCCGCACGCCACCACCAACCGTCAGCGGGATGAACACCTGGCTGGCCATGCGCTCGACGGTATGCAGCGTGGTATCGCGCCCATCGACGCTAGCGGTAATGTCGAGAAAGGTGATTTCGTCGGCACCTTGCTCGTCGTAGCGACGGGCGATTTCCACCGGGTCGCCGGCATCACGGATGTTCTCGAACTTGACGCCCTTGACCACCCGGCCGTTGTCCACGTCCAGGCAAGGGATAATGCGCTTGGCCAGTGCCATGGTTCAGTCCTCAGCCTTGGTAATTGTCACAGAAGGCCTGGGCCTCAGCGACATCCAGGGTGCCTTCGTAGATGGCACGGCCGGTGATGGCGCCGATGATGCCCGGGGCCTTGGCGTCCAGCAGGGCCTTGATGTCACCCAGGTTGTGAATGCCGCCCGAGGCGATCACCGGGATACGGGTGGCTTCAGCCAGTGCCTTGGTGAAGGGCACGTTGCAGCCCTGCATCATGCCGTCCTTGGCGATGTCGGTGTAGACGATCGCCGAGACGCCATCGGCCTCGAAACGCTTGGCCAGGTCGATGACCTGCACCGAGCTCACTTCGGCCCAACCGTCGGTGGCGACGAAACCGTCCTTGGCGTCCAGGCCGACGATGACCTTGCCCGGGAAGGCTTTGCACGCTTCAGCGACGAACTCGGGCTGCTTGACGGCCTTGGTGCCGATGATCACGTAGCTGACGCCAGCCTTGACGTAGTGTTCGATGGTTTCCAGCGAACGGATACCGCCGCCGATCTGGATCGGCAGGTTCGGGTAGCGCTTGGCGATGGCGGTAACCACTTCACCATTGACCGGCTGGCCTTCGAAGGCGCCGTTGAGGTCAACCAGGTGCAGGCGGCGGCAGCCACCCTCGACCCACTTGGCGGCCATGCTCACCGGGTCGTCGGAAAATACCGTGGAGTCTTCCATACGGCCCTGGCGCAGGCGCACGCAAGCACCGTCCTTCAGATCGATAGCGGGGATAATCAGCATCTTGGGAACCTGTCTATTTGTTGGGTTTCAGGGCTTCTCGAGTGCCCACAGGTCGCTTTCGATGCTCTCGAACCGCTCCTTGAGGTGCAGCTGAACATCGGCAATCGCCCTGTTGTAGTAATGGGGTGCAATCTCTTTGCTGAACAGCTCGAGGACCTCGGCCACCTCGAACGACCCCAACTGCAGCTCGAAGCGGTCTTCGAGAAAACGCTTCAAGGTGTCGAGCGCTTCGCGCTCCTGCTCGGGGGCCAGGGTGATGGTCGGGGCCTTGGTCTTCGACCTGCTCATTTACCAGCGCCCGTCCCAGGCGATGAAGTTCTGCAGCAGCTGCAGGCCATGGGTATGGCTCTTCTCCGGGTGGAACTGCACGGCAAAACGCGAACCGTCGGCCAGCGCTGCGGCAAAGTCGACGCCATAGTGACCGCGACCCACCACCTGGCCCGGCTTGCCGGCATTGATGTAGTAGCTGTGCACGAAGTAGAAACGTGCGCGGTCAGGGATGTCGTGCCACAGCGGGTGGTCGATGGTCTGGCTGACTTCGTTCCAGCCCATGTGCGGCACCTTCAGGTGCTCGCCCTCTTCTTGCAGGTCTTTGCCGAAAAAGCGCACCTGGCCAGGGAACAGGCCAATGCAGTCGACGCCGGTGTTTTCCTCACTGTGCTCGAGCAGCGCCTGCATACCGACGCAGATGCCGAGGAACGGGCGGTCCTGGCTGACTTCGCGCACCAGGCTGTCGAAACCCAGGCGGCGGATCTCGGCCATGCAGTCGCGAATCGCGCCCACGCCCGGGAACACCACACGGTCGGCCTCGCGGATCACTGAGGCATCGCTGGTCACCAGCACTTTACCGGCACCTACGTGCTCAAGCGCCTTGGCCACCGAGTGCAGGTTACCCATGCCATAGTCGATTACGGCTACCGTTTGCATTTACAGGCACCCTTTGGTGGAAGGCATCTGCCCGGCCATACGCTCGTCGAGGGTGATGGCCATGCGCAGAGCGCGGCCGAAAGCCTTGAATACGGTTTCGATCTGGTGGTGGGTGTTGTGGCCACGCAGGTTGTCGATATGCAGGGTTACCAGGGCGTGATTGACGAAGCCCTGGAAAAACTCCTGGAACAGGTCGACATCGAAGCCGCCAACGCTGGCACGGGTATACGGTACGTGCATCTGCAGGCCTGGGCGGCCAGAGAAGTCGATGACCACGCGTGACAGCGCTTCGTCCAGCGGCACGTAGGCGTGGCCGTAGCGGAAGATACCTTTCTTGTCACCGATGGCTTGGGCGAATGCCATGCCCAGGGTGATGCCGACGTCTTCGACGGTATGGTGATCGTCGATATGCGTGTCACCCTTGCACTCGATATCCAGATCGATCAACCCATGGCGGGCGATCTGGTCCAGCATGTGTTCAAGGAAGGGCACACCGATATCGAATCGGGCCTTGCCGCTGCCATCGAGGTTGATCGAGCACTTGACCTGGGTTTCCAGGGTATTGCGCTCGACGGAAGCCTTACGTTCAACCATCACCAGCTCCGCAAAATCATTGGGCGAAAAGGGTTTCATTATAGGCCCAGAACGCGCCAGCTTGAAACGCGGATGACATATGGCAAAGCCAGGTTTTACGCGGGCTGGATGCCGCTACAGGTCTATACAACCACAACGGCCCGCTCCTGCATCTGCGAAAGGGGCGCAACGCGCGCCCCCTTTGCTGATCAATGGAACAGCACAGCGGTCTTCTGCAAGGTCACCCAGACACCCCAGGCCAACGGCACGACCACCACCGCCCAGGCCAGCAGCACCAGTGGCAGGCTGCCTGGCGCCGCTTTCCACTCCAGCGACCGCGCCCCGTCGGCGCCCTTGTCATGGCTCAACGCCCGCTCGGCCGCCAGTTCGGCATCACTCATGAAGTGCTTGTCGGCCACCGGGCGCACCAGCATGTTGCAGATAAAGCCCAGCACCAGCAGACCCGCGAGGATGTACAAGGTCATGTCATAAGCCGCCGCCCGCTCCACGCCCGCTGCCAGTTGATACTCGCGCAGGTAGGTGATCAGCACCGGCCCCAGCACCCCCGCTGCCGCCCAGGCGGTCAGCAGGCGGCCATGGATGGCACCCACCATCTGCGTGCCGAACAGGTCGGCCAGGTAGGCCGGCACCGTCGCAAAACCACCGCCATACATCGACAGGATGATGCAGAACGCTGCCACGAAAAGCGCCACGTTGCCCAGGTGCCCCATGTTCGGCACCAGGCTGTACAAGCCCACGCCCAAGGCGAAGAAGGCAAAGTAGGTGTTCTTGCGGCCGATGTAATCGGAGAACGATGCCCAGAAGAACCGGCCGCCAATGTTGAACAGGCTCAGCAGGCCGGTAAAGCCGGCGGCGATCGCGGCAATCTGCGCCAACTGCGCAGTGCTCAGCTGGCTGAAGGTCAGTTCGTTGCCCAGTAATTTACCGGCGAACACTTCCTGCAGCAGCGGTGACGCCATGCCCAAAATGCCGATGCCCGCCGACACGTTCAGGCACAGCACCAGCCAGATCAGCGCGAACTGCGGGGTCTTCCAGGCCACACTGACGTGCACGTGGCGGTCGGTGACCATGGCGTTACTGGCATTCTTCAACGGCGCAGCCCAGCCTTCAGGCTTCCAGCCGGTCGGTGGTACGCGATACGCCAGGGCGCCAGCGGTCATGAACACAAAGTAGATCGCCGCCATGGCGACAAAGCTCTGCCATACGCCAACTTCGTGCTCATTGCCAAAATGCCCCATAAGCGCGGTGGCCAGCGGCGCCCCGACCATGGCCCCGCCGCCGAAGCCCATGATCGCCATACCGGTGGCCATGCCGCGTTTGTCCGGGAACCACTTGATCAAGGTCGACACGGGTGAGATGTAGCCCAGGCCCAGGCCGATACCGCCAATCACGCCGGAACCAAGCCACATCAGCCACAGCTGATGGGTTTTCACACCTATCGCCGAAAGCAGCATGCCACCGCACCAGCACAAGGCCGACACCAGGCCAGCCTTGCGCGGGCCGGCGTGCTCCAGCCAGCCGCCCAACACCGCCGCCGAGCAGCCGAGAAAGACGAAGAACAGGGTGTAGATCCAGCTCAGCATCGAGATTGGCCAGTCGCATTCGGCGCTGAACATCCGGGCCATGAAGCCCATGTCTGCCGCACAGGCGACGGGGGCGGTGATCCCCAGGGCTTGCGACAAAGGCAACCAGAATACCGAGAAGCCGTAGGCCATACCGATGCACAGGTGAATGGCCAGGGCAGCTGGCGGGACCAGCCAGCGGTTGAAGCCCGGGCGGGCGATTATGCGTTCCTTCGACAGGAAGCCTGGCTCACTGGCCAAGGTTCCCGTCGCGACGGTACTGGTCATGAATCTGATCCTTGTTATAGGGAGGGTGCTCGCGAAGCGGCGCAAGGGTAGCAGCATCAAGCAGAATGAAAGCAATCTGCCATCGTCCATTTTTGCCTGACTGAATCGGTCATGTCCCCGGCAAAAGCTCAATATTAAGCTGTCGAAAGCCGTACCCTCTGATACAGGCGTAGGAATTTCCTACATCTCTAGTCGTACAAGCAGGGGTAACCGCTACAGCGTTATACTCTGCCGCCTGAACTCACTAACGGACTAAAAGGACTCGCCCATGAAAGCGTTCGGCAAAATCCTGGGACTGGGGCTTCTCGGGTTACTGCTGATCATCGTGGCGCTGGGCTTCGCCCTGACCCACCTCTTTGATCCCAACGACTACAAAGACGAGATTCGCCAGCTGGCACGCGACAAGGCGCACGTCGAACTGACCCTCAACGGTGACATCGGCTGGAGTCTGTTCCCGTGGCTGGGCCTGGAGCTGCACGAAGCCAGCATCGCTACCTTGAACAAACCCAAGGAACCGTTCGCCGACCTGCAGATGCTTGGCCTTTCAGTCCGTGTGCTGCCGCTGCTACGCCGCGAAGTGCAAATGAGCGACGTACGTGTCGAGGGCCTGAACCTGACCCTGGCGCGTGACGAACAGGGCCATGGCAATTGGGAGGACATCGGCAAGCCGCTGCCCGCGCAGAATGGCGCAGGCACCGATGCACCCGCACAGGCACCGGCACAGGCCGAGCAGGCGCCTGCGACCAGCGACAGCAACGACCGCGCCATCAAGCTGGACATTGACAGCCTGACCGTGAACAACGCGCGCGTGCAGTACACCGATGCCAAGACCGGCCACAGCTACAGCGCCGAAAGCATCCAGCTGAGCACCGGCCCAATCCATGAAGGCGCAAACATTGCGCTCAAGACCAGCGCCTTTATCAGCGCCAGCCAGCCGAACATCAAGGCCCGTACCGAGCTGGCCGGCGAATTGCGCTTCGACCGCAAGCTCAAACGCTACAACTTCGAAGACATGCGCCTGTCGGGCGAGACCTCGGGTGAGCCTACCGGCGGCAAGACCGTGACCTTCGCCGCACAAGGCCAACTGCTGGTCGACCTGGCCGCCAATGTCGCCTCGTGGAACGGCCTGAAAGTTTCGGCCAACCAACTGCGCGCCCTCGGTGAGCTGAACCTGCGTGATCTGGACAAGGCACCCCAGCTGAGCGGCGGCCTGTCCATCGCCCAGTTCAACCTGCGCACCTTCCTTGAAAGCATCGGCCACCCGCTGCCGGCCACCCATGACCCGGCCGCCTTCGCCAAGCTGGAGCTGGTGACCCGCCTGCAGGGGACGCCCAGCAGCCTGGCCCTCGAAGACCTGGCAGTGAAGCTGGACGACAGCACCTTCAGCGGCCGCGTGGCCGTCGAAGATTTCGCCAAACAGGCCCTGCGCCTGCAGCTTAAGGGCGACACATTCGACGCCGACCGCTACCTGCCGGCCAAAAGCGAAGAAGCCAAGGGCGCCACCGCTGCGCGCCAGGCCGAGGTCAAGCAACAAGAGGCCAGCGCCGTAGCCGGTGCCGGCACCACGCCACTGCCCAACGCCCCAACGCAAGTGGCATGGAGCGACGACAAGCTGCTACCGGTCGACCGCCTGCGCGCCCTCGACCTGCAGGCCGACCTGGCCTTCGGCTCGTTGACCCTGGACAAGCTGCCGATCGAGGGCGCCCAGCTCAAGGCCGTTGGCCAAGGCGGCCTGCTGACCCTGCAAACCCTGCGCGGAGCGCTGTACAACGGCACCTTCGAAGCCAAGGGCACGGTCGACGTGCGCCCTGCCGTGCCACAGCTGGGTGTGAACACCAATATCCAGCGGGTGCCGGTGGAACACTTCATCAAGGCCGAAGGCAAGGAACAGACGCCGCCGGTCAAGGGCCTGCTGACCCTGACCAGTGATCTGACAGCCACCGGTAACAGCCAGAAAGCACTGGTCGACACCCTGAACGGCAGCGCAAACTTCGCCATCAACGATGGCGTGCTGGTCAATGCCAACCTGGAACAGCAGCTGTGCCAAGCCATCGCCACGCTCAATCGCAAGACGCTGAGCAGCGAACCACGCGGCAAGGACACCCCGTTCCAGGAACTGCGCGGCAGCCTGGTGGTACGCAATGGCGTCGCCAGCAACCCGGACCTCAAGGCGCGCATACCGGGCCTGACTGTCAATGGCCATGGTGACCTCGACCTGCGCGTGCTGGGCATGGACTACAACATCGGCGTAGTCGTCGAAGGCGACCAGCGTGCCATGCCGGACCCGGCCTGCCAGGTCAACGAACGTTATGTGGGTGTTGAAGTCCCCCTGCGCTGCCGTGGTCCGCTGGAACTCGGCGCAAAGGCCTGCCGCCTCGACCAGAACGGCCTGGGCAAGGTTGCCGCCAAGCTGGCCGGTAACCGCCTGAAAGACAAGATCGATGAAAAACTTGACGAAAAACTTGGAGACAAAGTGAGCCCGGAACTGAAAGACGCGCTCAAGGGGCTGTTCAACCGATGAGCCCCGAGCAGTTCTCCAGCGCAGTGCTGGACTGGTATGACGAGCATGGCCGGCACGACCTGCCCTGGCAACAGGGCATCACGCCGTACCGGGTGTGGGTGTCGGAAATCATGTTGCAGCAGACCCAGGTCAGCACCGTGCTCAATTACTTCGACCGCTTCATGCAGGCCCTGCCAACCGTGCAAGCCCTGGCCGAAGCACCGGAGGACGAAGTGCTGCACCTGTGGACGGGCCTGGGCTACTACACCCGCGCACGCAACCTGCAAAAGGCCGCCAAGGTCGTCGTCGAGCAACATGGCGGCGAATTCCCGCGCAGTGTCGAGCAGCTTACCGAGTTGCCCGGCATTGGCCGCTCCACTGCCGGCGCCATCGCCAGCATCAGCATGGGCATCCGCGCGCCGATCCTCGACGGCAACGTCAAGCGCGTGCTGGCACGCTACACCGCCCAGGCGGGCTACCCCGGCGAACCCAAGGTTGCCAACCAGCTATGGGCCACCGCCGAGCGCTTTACCCCGCAACAACGCGCCAACCACTACACCCAGGCGATGATGGACATGGGCGCCACGCTGTGCACGCGCAGCAAGCCCAGTTGCCTGATCTGCCCGTTGCAGCACGGCTGCGAAGCGCACCTGCACGGCGAAGAAACCCGCTACCCCGAGCCCAAACCGCGCAAGGCGCTGCCGCAACGGCGCACACTGATGCCACTGCTGGCCAACCACGAAGGCGCCATCCTGCTTTACCGCCGCCCTTCCAGCGGCCTGTGGGGTGGTTTGTGGAGCCTCCCGGAGCTGGACGACATCGCCCAGCTCGACGACCTGGCCTACCAGCACGGCCTGCGCCTGGCTGGCCGCCACGCCATGGACGGCCTGACCCATACCTTCAGCCACTTCCAGCTGGCGATCGAGCCCTGGCTCGTGCACGTCGACCCGGTCGGCGAGCACGTGGCCGAGGCCGACTGGCTCTGGTATAACCTCGCCACCCCGCCGCGCCTGGGCCTCGCCGCCCCGGTGAAAAAGCTGCTTGAACGCGCGGCCGACGAACTGATCGCAGGAGACGCCCGATGACCCGCACCGTGATGTGCCGCAAATACCTAGAAGAACTGCCAGGCCTGGAACGCCCGCCCTATCCCGGTGCCAAGGGCCAGTACATCTTCGAACACATCTCGCAGAAAGCCTGGGCCGACTGGCAGAAGCACCAGACCATGCTGATCAACGAGAAGCGCCTGAACATGATGAACGCCGAGGACCGCAAATTCCTCCAGGCTGAGATGGACAAGTTTTTCGCCGGCGAAGAATACGCTCAGGCCGAAGGCTACGTTCCGCCGGCCGAATGACCTCAAAAATCGTAAGCGACGGAATTAATTTAAAATTTTTTCAAAAAGTCGTTGACGAGCGGTCCGGAAATCTATTTAATTCACCTCGTCGCCCAGATAGCTCAGTCGGTAGAGCAGAGGATTGAAAATCCTCGTGTCGGCGGTTCGACTCCGTCTCTGGGCACCACCTTCAAGCTTCTGGTGGTTGCAAAGTTACCCGAAGCGACAACAAGAAACCCGCCTAGTGCGGGTTTTTTGTTGCCTGCGATTTTTAACTTCACGCGGCGTCGAAGAACACGAGACCTCACAACGCAACCTGAAGGCTCGCCATGCAATCGAGAAACCCGCAGCCAGAAGCAGACTGCGGGCCAAACCTTACTCGTCCGACATGGAACGAAGATGCTTGAATGCGTCCTCGGTCATGTGCCCCATGTAGGAGATGCTGTGCAACTGAAGCTGGCCGTGGTGCTTGCCTTTTTCGATAATGGCGGCGATGTCAGCCTTTGTAATCCTTTGCTCGTCGCAACCGGCGAAACCGGTTGGATAGTAAACCCTGCCATCGTCCGTGTAGCTGTACAGGGTGACCAGATAAAAGTGCTTCATGACTCCTCCTTTGTAGCGCAAACGTGCGCATCACTCCCAGACGCCGAATTGGCGCAGTGAAAGGCTGCCAGCCAGCATGGCTGGCAGCAGGAGAGAAGCTACGCAGGGCCCACGGTCCGCATAATCTGGATATGTATCCCACAGACATCCCAAGCTGCAGCGCCCAGGCGCGCTGCTTGGGTTTATCGGGCAATTGCGCTTCAATACGCGCACTTTCAGACACACCCAAGGATTTCCCCATGGCCACCCCTACCAAGCAACAGAAACGCGCCAAGCGCGCCGCCAGCAAGGCCAAGCAGAACCGCATGGTTCGCAGCGGCCAAGCGGTCAAGGCCAGTGCCGGCGACAGCGCCAGCGTCGAGCAGGTGTACAACAAGGCCATGGAGTCGGGCAGCTACGACGCGATGTTCAACAAGATGAAGGAAGCCCAGGAAGGCGGCCTGGTGCCAATGATCTCGGTGTTCCTGGTGGATCCGCTGCTCGCCCTGGTGCTCAAGGGGCACAAGGAAGAACACGCCACCGACTACATCGTGCTGGTGTTCAACGCCTACCGCAAATGGCTGGACGGCGCTGACGAAGAGACCACCATGGCCTGGCTGGAGAGTGATGAGTTCCAGGACGCCTATATCGCCGCTTCCGAACTCGTGGCCAAACAGCAGCAACAGCAGAAGCAGTTTGGCTGACAGGGCCATATAACCTGTTGCGGCCCCTGTAGGAGCGGGTTTACCCGCGAATACAATGGCGGCTGCGACGGTGATTAGCCAGGGAAATCGGCCAGCAGCCCCGGCCCTTTCGCGGGTAAACCCGCTCCTACGGGCCTGTGGTGAACCTGCGGGCTTGCCCGCGAAAGGGTCATCACAGGCCACAAAAAAAGGCCGCACCCTTCACAGGGCGCGGCCTTTTCATTTCAGTCAGCGCGGATCAGCTGTCCAGCGCCGCCCGCCCGGCAGCCTCGCGCTTGCGGTGCACCAGCAAGCCAGCCGCCACCACACCAATACTCAGCAACGCAGTCGCAATGATCTCCGCACGGTGATCCTCACGCAGCGCCATGACCACCAGAATGGCAACGATGAAGGCAATGGTCGCCCAGGTCAGGCCCGGGAACAGCCACATCTTGAAGGTGATCTTCTCGCCGCGGGCTTCACGCTGGGCGCGCATGCGCAGCTGCGACACGGCAATCACCAGGTACACCAGCAGCGCGATGGCGCCAGAGCTGGCCAGCAGGAACTCGAACACCTGGGCCGGTGCCACGAAGTTGGCGAACACGCAGAGAAACGCAGCCGCGGTGGACAGCAGTACCGCCACGTGCGGGGTCGCCGCCTTGGTGGTGCGTTGGGCGATGGCCGGGGCGTCGCCACGCTTGCTCAGCGAGAACAACATGCGCGAAGAAGTGTACAGCGCCGAGTTCAGGCAGCTGGTCACGGCAATCAGCACCACAATGTCGACGATCAGCTTGGCATTCGGCACACCAATGCGGCTCAGCACGGTCTGGTAGGAGCCCGTCTCGGCCAAGGCCGGGTCGTTCCACGGCACCAGGGCCACGACCAGGAAGATCGATACCAGGTAGAACAGGCAGATACGCCAGATTACCGAGTTGGTGGCACGGCTGATCTGCTTGCCCGGGTCCTTCGACTCGGCAGCGGCGATGGTGACGATTTCGGTACCCATGAACGAGAACATGGTGGTCAGCATCGCTGCCAGCACCGCGCCCAGGCCGTTGGGCATGAAGCCTTGGGTATCGAACAGGTGGCTGGCACCGCTCACCTGGCTGCTCGGTACAAAGCCGAACAAGGCAGCACAGCCCACGGCGATGAAGCCGATGATCGCCAGCACTTTGAGCAGGGCAAACCAGAACTCGAACTCACCGTAGTTCTTCACACTGCACAGGTTGGTAAGTGTCAGTGCCAAGGTAATGATGAGGGAGAACGCCCACAGGTCAACCGCCGGGAACCAGGCATGCAGAATGGCTGCGGCGGCGTTGGCCTCCAGCGGAATCACCAGCACCCAGAACCACCAGTACAGCCAGCCAATGGTGAAACCGGCCCAGCGCCCGATGGCGCGGTCGGCATACGTAGAGAACGAACCGGTGTCAGGCGAGGCGACTGCCATTTCACCCAACATACGCATCACCAGCACGACCAGCGTACCGGCGGCAGCGTAAGCCAGCAGCACGGCAGGGCCGGCAGCTGCGATGGCGTGGCCGGAGCCTACGAACAGGCCGGCACCGATGACGCCAGCGATGGACAGCATGGTCACATGCCGTTGTTTGAGCCCCTGAGCGAGGTCATTGGAATTGTTACCGCTCATTGAAACTACCTTTGTAAGGAGTGGACCACGCCGACTGCGGGTACAGAGCGCGCCAGGGGATGACCTAGGCGTCGCTGCAATCGGCGGTTTCCAACGGGCAATAAGCGCGCCATATGACGAATGCACTCGTCAGAAAATTCTGCAGGCCTTTGATGATGCGGCCTGGAGGGCTTTCGGCCATTGCATGACCGAAAGGACCTCAAATTAGTGGATTACTGAAATACCCACTTACAAATGCACCAAAGGTGCTCCTCGGTAACACCTGTGCACCACTGCAATGCCAAAAAGTGCAACCCATGGGTACAACCTTGTGACATCAACATGGCATCCGTGGGTGAACCCGATTGCACTGGCAAAAGGTCGGGTTTACCCCTCCAATGGGTCAAAACAGCTTCCATGAGCCGGCCAAAGCTGGCACCATCGCGCCTTTTTTCATCAAGGCTCTGGTGCTGGGCGACACCTTCGCGGACATCTGCGCGACGTTACGCTGTAGCGATGCGACAAACTGCCCCACCAGCGCCCCCAGTCCCCGGCGACCCTGTTGGCCGTCATAATGCCGCTATGCTAGCTTGGCGCACGCCAGGAAGGCCGCCAACAGCTGGGAACGCACCCGAACACATGAGGACCGCACATGGCTCAGGCCACGCCCGCGCTGGAAATCCGCAATTTGCACAAACGCTACGGCGAGCAGGAAATTCTCAAGGGCATTTCGCTGACCGCTCGCGACGGTGACGTGATCTCCATCCTGGGGTCGTCCGGCTCCGGCAAGTCCACCCTGCTGCGCTGCATCAACCTGCTCGAGAACCCGCACCAGGGCGAAATCCTGGTCGCCGGCGAAGCCCTCAAGCTCAAGGCCGCCAAGAATGGCGACCTGATCGCAGCCGACAACCGCCAGATCAATCGCCTGCGCAGCGAAATCGGCTTTGTCTTCCAGAATTTCAACCTGTGGCCGCACATGTCGATCCTCGACAACATCATCGAGGCGCCACGCCGCGTGCTCGGCCAAAGCAAGGCCGAGGCCATCGAAGCCGCCGAAGCGCTGCTGAACAAGGTGGGCATCTACGACAAACGCCACAGCTACCCCGCCCAGCTTTCCGGTGGCCAGCAACAGCGCGCCGCCATTGCCCGTACCCTGGCCATGAAGCCCAAGGTCATCCTGTTCGATGAGCCCACTTCGGCGCTCGATCCGGAAATGGTCCAGGAAGTGCTTAACGTTATCCGCGCATTGGCCGAAGAAGGCCGTACCATGCTGCTGGTGACGCACGAGATGAGCTTTGCCCGCCATGTGTCCAGTGAAGTCGTCTTCCTGCACCAGGGCCTGGTCGAAGAGCAGGGATCGCCGCAGCAGGTCTTCGAAAACCCGACCTCGGCGCGTTGCAAGCAATTCATGTCCAGCCACCGCTAACGGAGCAATACATGCACACCTACAAGAAGTTTCTCCTGGCAGCTGCTGCCACGCTGGTGATGACGGCAAACGCCATGGCCGCAGAAAAACTGCGCATGGGCATCGAAGCCGCCTACCCACCGTTCAACAACAAGGATGCCAGCGGTAACGTGGTTGGCTTCGACAAAGACATCGGCGACGCCCTGTGCGCCAAGATGAAAGTCGAGTGCTCGGTCGTTACCTCCGACTGGGACGGCATCATCCCGGCCCTGAACGCCAAGAAGTTCGACTTCCTGGTGTCGTCGCTGTCGATCACCGACGAACGCAAGCAGGCTGTGGACTTCACCGAGCCGTACTACTCCAACAAGCTGCAGTTCATCGCGCCGAAAAACGTCGACTTCAAGACCGACAAAGCGTCGCTCAAGGGCAAGGTCATCGGCACCCAGCGCGCCACCTTGGCCGGCACCTACCTTGAAGACAACTACCCGGATGTCGATGTCAAACTCTACGACACCCAGGAAAACGCCTACCTTGACCTGGTTTCCGGTCGTATCGACGGCATCCTGGCCGACAAGTACGTGCAGTACGAGTGGCTGAAGAGCAAAGACGGCTCGAACTTCGAGTTCAAGGGCGAGCCGGTGATGGACAGCGACAAGATCGGCATTGCCGTGCGCAAAGGTGACACCAAGCTGCGCGACGACCTGAACAAAGCCCTGGCAGAAATCAAAGCCGACGGTACGTACAAGAAAATCAACGACAAGTACTTCCCGTTCAGCATCGAATGATCCGCCCTGACCGGCGCGCCCTTGCGGCGCGCCAGTCCCTAAAATGACCTGCCCATGAATATCGACCTGCACGGATTCGGTCCGGCCATGATGGCCGGCACCCTGATGACCGTAAAACTGGCGCTTTGCGCCTTGCTGCTGGGGCTGGTCCTGGGCCTGCTCGGCGCCCTGGCCAAGACCTCCCCGCTCAAGCCGCTGCAATGGCTTGGCGGCTTCTACTCGACCCTGGTTCGCGGCGTGCCCGAACTGCTGTGGGTGCTGCTTATCTATTTCGGCACCGTCGGGCTCATGAACAGCCTCGGCGAAGCCCTGAACATGCCGGGCCTTGAGCTAAGCGCCTTTGCCGCGGGCGTGATCGCCCTGGGCCTGTGCTTTGGCGCCTACGCCACCGAAGTGTTCCGTGGCGCCATCCTCGCAATCCCCAAGGGCCACCGCGAAGCCGGCCTGGCGCTGGGCCTGTCCAAGGGCCGCATCCTCTCGCGGATCATCCTGCCGCAGATGTGGCGCATCGCCCTGCCCGGCCTTGGCAACCTGTTCATGATCCTGATGAAGGACACCGCCCTGGTATCGGTAATCGGCCTTGAAGAAATCATGCGTCATTCGCAGATCGGCGTGACCGTGACCAAAGAGCCGTTCACCTTCTACATGGTCGCGGCCTGCATCTACCTGGGCCTGACCGTACTTGCCATGACCGGTATGCATTTCATGGAAAAACGCGCCGCTCGCGGCTTTGCGAGGGCTGAATAATGAATTGGGAAGTCATCTTCAAATGGCTGCCACGCCTGGCCGAGGGTGCGGTCCTGACCCTGGAGCTGGTGGCCATTGCCGTGGTTGCCGGGTTGATCCTGGCCATCCCGCTGGGCATCGCCCGTTCCTCGCGCCACTGGTACGTGCGCGCGGTGCCGTTCAGCTACATTTTCTTCTTCCGTGGCACGCCGCTGCTGGTGCAGTTGTTCCTGGTCTATTACGGCCTGGCGCAGTTCGATGCGGTGCGCTCCAGTTCGCTGTGGCCGTACCTGCGCGATCCGTTCTGGTGCACGGTGCTGACCATGACCCTGCACACCGCCGCGTACATTGCCGAGATCCTGCGTGGCGCGCTGCAGTCGATCCCCAAAGGTGAGATCGAAGCGGCCCGGGCGCTGGGCATGTCGCGGGGCAAGGCGCTGTTCTACATCATGCTGCCACGCGCCGCGCGTATCGGCCTGCCGGCGTACAGCAACGAAGTGATCCTGATGCTCAAGGCCAGTGCCCTGGCCAGTACCGTGACCCTGCTGGAGCTGACCGGCATGGCCCGTACCATCATCGCCCGCACCTACCTGCCGGTGGAAATCTTCTTCGCCGCAGGCGTGTTCTACCTGGTGATCTCGTTCATGCTGGTGCAAGGCTTCAAGCTGCTGGAGCGCTGGTTGCGCGTGGATGCCTGCCAAGGCCGCTGACATCTCCTAGCCTTCTTCGCGGGCACGCCCGCTCCTACAACAGGCCTATGCTGAACCTTCGTAGGAGCGGGTTTACCCGCGAATAGCCCCTCAACCCCAACACACATCCCCATGCCCAGCCCCCTCCACAGCCACCACCTCAGCACCCGCTTCCAGGCCCTCGACCAGTTCCTGATCGAGCACCAACAGCTGTGGAAACCCCGCCCCTTCACCACCCTGCAACTGCCTTGGGAAACCACCCACCCAGAACTTGCCGCCCACCTGCGCCAATGTTCCCTGGCAGACGCCGAAGCCGACAGCGCCACTGACCGCTTGCCTGCCCCATTCCCGCAACTGGCCGAACAAGCCCGACAGCTCGCCACGCTCGGCAGCCTTGCGCAAACCAATCTACCGCCTGCCGCCCACCGCCTGGACGTCGCCGTCCCCGGCCGCAAATGGCAGCAGATCGAAGCCTTCGCCAGCCACCTGGCCTTCCGCGAGCAGCCCCGGCACTGGCTGGACTGGTGTTCTGGCAAAGGCCACCTCGGCCGTCGCCTGCTGCAACCCGGGCAACACCTGACCTGCCTGGAGTACGACGCCGACCTGGTCGCTGCCGGTCAGGCCCTGAGTGCACACCACCACTTGCAAGCACAGCACGTACATCAGGATGTGATGGCCAGCGACAGCGCTCGCCACCTGGCTGACGATAAAAGCGTGGTTGCCCTGCATGCCTGTGGCGATCTGCATGTACGCCTGCTGCAACTGGCCAGCCAGCAAGGTTGCCGGCAACTGGCCATAGCCCCCTGCTGCTACAACCGCATCGCCGCGCAGCAATACCAGGCGTTATCCACAGCCGCGCAGGCGTCGAGCCTGCAGCTGTCGCTGGACGACCTAGGCCTGCCCTTGAGCGAAACCGTCACTGCCGGCGCCCGCGTGCGGCGCCAGCGCGACACCTCGATGGCCAGGCGCCTGGGCTTCGACCTGCTGCAACGCCAGCAGCGCCAGAGCGATGAATACCTGCCGACGCCTTCCCTGCCGGTGGCCTGGCTGGACAAGCCCTTCGAGCAATACTGCCGTGACTTGGCTGAACTGAAGCAATTGCCAGTGAGCGGCAACCCGGACTGGGCAATGCTGGAAGCTGCGGGCTGGCAACGCCTGGCCGAGGTTCGCAACCTGGAGCGCGTACGCAACCTGTTCCGTCGGCCACTGGAGCTGTGGCTGGTACTCGATCGCGCCCTGTTCCTCGAAGAACAAGGCTATGACGTGCGCCTGGGCCTGTTTTGCGATTACCCACTGACCCCGCGCAACCTGCTCATTCTTGCGGAACGCGACGGTTAGCCGCAGCACAACCTGTGGATAAGTCTGTGAACAAGCTTGTGATTTCCTGTTGGATCCAAGCGCTATTTCAAGCGCTTGGCTTATTCCTGCTTGCGGCTGCAGCCCAGTAAAAACAGGCGTTTGCGCAAAGACCAGCGGCGTAGCGATCCGGCATGCCTTTCGCTCAGGTCCCAAATGCCACTTGTGCATAAACATTTCTTGTGGTTAGCGCAAGCGGCTTTTGTGGGAGCGGCCTTGCGTCGCGAAAGGGCCGCAAAGCGGCCCCCGCACTCTCACATTTTCAATGCGCCTTGCCCTTGGCGATCTCGATATCGTTCATCAGCGCCTTGGCCATGTCGCACAGATAATCGGCTGCCCCCAGGAATTTATGGTCGTCCTCCATATCGCCCTCGCGCACCAGGTGCTTGATGTAGCCCATCAGGATCGAGACATGCTCGTAGGCAGCATCGATGGGGATGCCGGGCTCTACGCGTAGCAGATTGAGGGACGGGTTACCGGCAGCGAGGAAGGTTTCCACGCCTGCGGTTGTGATTGATTTGGGGCTGTTGGGATCAGCATCGATCGTTTTCACTTTTCAAACTCCCTAGTTCAAAGGAGTTGCCGTGTTCATTCTTTCTCACGGAACAAAGGCGGCAACCGTGCACGAGGTGAGAAACCGAGTGAACGTAGGAAGCTCGGCCAGACCAAGGTCTGCCCGCGCACGATCGCCATTACGCAGCCGATACGTTCAAAGTCGGGTTCTCACACCCGGTCGCCAGAGCGACCCGCAAACGGTATCTGTGAGCCATTTCCCCAACAACAGCGTTACTTCGACGGCGCGCGTAGGATACGTCCGAAGCATCCAAAGGCTGAAGCTTTTAGCCCCATGGTTCAGAATTGCCTTACACAGATAACCCGGCTTACCCGCCCCCCTGTAGGAGCGGGTTCACCCGCGAAGAGGCCAGACCAGACAACACAAGGCTAATGCTCCACCGCCGCAACGGTGTATCATCCGCCCCCCAAATCATTAAAAAGTGACGTCGCGCGCTGCCCGCCAGCCCCGCGACCTTCTGGCGTTGCGCCAGAACCGACAATGGACCACCGGACCTGAGCATCGTGACCCGAGCCACCCCCCTCGCCCTGCTGACCTTCGCCCTGGCCCTGACCGGCTGCGCCGGCGGCACCTCGCCCCACCCCAACAGCAACCTGGGCTGGAACCACCCCGGCATGCAGCTGGGCGGCGACAACGGCCTGCCCCTGCGCACAGAAGCCCCATGCCGCAAGCGCGGCTGCGACAACGACAAGCTGTTTTTCAACCCGGGTAAAAGCGAGCCTAGCGTCACCACCATGCACCGTGGCTGGTAGGAAAATTCTTCTTTTAGGCCGGTGACTTAGGTCTTTTGCGAACATTCGCAAGGAAGTGGTTTACAGGCGCCAAACGATCGCTATAATGACGCCCCATTGCCGGTATAGCTCAGATGGTAGAGCAACTGACTTGTAATCAGTAGGTCCCGGGTTCGATTCCTGGTGCCGGCACCATACGCAGTATCAAAAAAGGCTCACCGAAAGGTGGGCCTTTTTTGTTTTCAGTGTCGTTATGCCCCCTCGCCCTTACCCCTCTCAAACCCTCCGCAACCCCCGCCGCACCTCTTTATCGGCATACATCAACTGATCCGCCACTTTAAGCGCAGCCTGCAGCGAAGTCGCAGCGGGATCAACACTCGTAATACCAAAACTCGCACCCGCATAATCGAACCGGCAGTCGTCAAACTCGTAGCTACCAATCAGCAGCGGCACCAGCCGTCTGCGCATCGCTGCGGCAGTTTTGGCCATTTCGTCCGGGTGGACAGAAGCGGTCAAGCCGATCACAACGAACTCGTCACCACCCCAGCGCCCAAGCTCATCCGACGCCCGCAATCCACCCTGCAGGCGCCGGCTGCTTTCGATCAGGAACTTGTCCCCCACCTCGTGCCCGTACGTGTCGTTGATCGCCTTGAATTCATCGAGGTCGATAAACGCCACCAGCACCCCCTGCCCCGTTCGCTTCGCCAACGCGAAATGCCGATGCAAGGCAGCCAGGATTGCACGCCGATTCTTCAACCCGGTCAGCGCGTCATAGTTTGCCGCATAGCGTTCTTCCTGGCGGCGCAACAGCATCTGCCCGGCCACACGGCTGGAGAGCAAGATCAAGATCAACCCGAGCGCTGCTACAGAGGCACCGGTCCAGTAATACTGCTGACGCATCGGCTGCAGGTGATCAAGCTTTGCCAGCGTCAGCAGCTGATATTGCGCGTCGTTCAGAGGCTGGCGATGCACCAGATAAGGGTGCCCGTCAATGAGCCATTGATTGGCCTGACCCGCGTCTGCCACAGCGCGGATATCCATGGGCTCGCCCGGCTCTTCGTCGCCATCCAGAGGCCTGCGAATATCGGGCGGGAGCAGTGTCACCACGTTACGCAGCATGAAAAGTTCGCTGGACGCGGTGGTCACACGGCCCTGACGGTTCACTATCAAGGCAATGTGACGCCCTGTCAGGTAGAGGGCTATGTCCGGGGCATCGAACTTGACCGTGACAGAGCCAAGTGGCTTGCCGTCAGCATCGTCGATGCGGCTGGCGACGAAATAGGAGGGGGTTTTGTTCAAGCGGGCGATGCCGAACATCTCACCACTGCCGGTGCGCAATGCGTCGATGAGGTAGGCCCTGCCCGTATAGATCTGGCCAACGATGCTGAATGACTCCGCCCAGTTGCTGGCCGTCACCGTATCGTCTGAGAGATTGTTCATGTAGATACGGCCATAGTGGAGATCGCTGGCCAATCTATCCATGAAATCACCCACGCTTCGCACCAGCGGGTCACGGGTGAACTTCGAAGCGCGCTCCTCACGCGTGAGTGCGGCGAAGCCGGGCGGATCATGGCGATATCGGGCAGCGAGTTGGATCACTTCGCTTTGACGGGCCACCATGTTGGCCACGCTGGCCATTTCGGTGAACAGGCGGTCTACGACTCGCCCCGTAATCTGGGCTTCGTATTCGGCGCCTGCCGCAAGGTTGTCGAGTTCTTCTGCTGTAAGGCGCTGCACTATCCACCCGCCCAGGCTTGCCACAAGTGCCAACCAGACGACCACAACGCCCAGCGTCACCCGGCGCACGATGGATGGAATGTCCCTGCGTTGCCGCCGTTGCGGCGGATCGTAACTCACGCCGCGCTTGCCGGTTGAATGGGGCACCAAAGCAACTCCTTTTGCGATACAGCAATGTGCATCATCGACCCTGCGATACCCCGCCAAGGCGAGGCTCGCAAGATTGTAAAACATTCACCTCAGTGGATCGCCAGTGGATTGATGGCGGTCAAACGACGGGCTGGGCGAGGAGTTTACGTTCAGAACAGGCAGCCCTGAGGGAGGATGAACATGGCCAAGAGATTCCCCACAACCCCTCGCCACCCCGAGCGTATCTGCTGGGGTTGCGACCTGTACTGCCCTGCCAAGGCGCTAGCCTGTGGCAATGGCGCAGACCGGACCATGCATCCGGTGGAGCTGTTTGGCGAGGATTGGGATAGCTTCGAGGGCCAGCTGGAGAAGCCGATTGATCCAGGGCAAGCGGTAAAGCCCAGGTAAGAAAGGGCCGCTTGGCGGCCCAGCGCAGGCCTTGAACCCAGCGCTGGTTCCGTGTGCGGGCGTGCCCGCGACGCTGGCGATGCGGTTGCAGGCACCGGCTGCGCCGGTGTTCGCGGGTGAACCCGCTCCTACAGGTACAGCGCCAGGCCTTGTGGAAGGGCTGATCAGAACGCGGTGCTCACCGTCAACGACAGGTTACGCGGGTCACCATAAATCGCCCCGGCATAGAACCCGTACTGGGTGTAGTAGTGCTTGTCGAAGAGGTTGTTGGCGTTGAGGCTGACGCTGGTCTCATCGGTGAGCTGGTACTTGGCCATGGCATTCCAGATGGCATAACCGGACCAGTTCACGTCAGTGGCGCCATTGCTCACACCGTTGGTGGGCTGGCCAGCCGGGCTGGAAATGGCGCGGATGTTGGTCTGCGCAGTCACGCCGGCACCCAGGGTCAGGCGGTCGAGCGGGCCGCTCAGGCGGTAGGTGGTGGAGGCCTTGAACAGGTGCGACGGATCGCTGCGGCCGTCGCTGTCCACGCGACGGAAATGCAAGTAGGTGTAGCCGGCGTACACGTTCCAGTTGGGTGTCAGGGCGCCTGCGACTTCCAGGTCGATGCCGTCGGTTTCCTGCCCGGAACCGGCCTTGTATGCGTTGCCACCGGTCGGGGTGGTCAGGTCGCCGTCCAGCACGGCCTTGTTTTCCTGCTTGGTGCGGAAGTAGGCCGCCGAGGCGTTCAGGCGGCCATCGAACCACTCACCCTTGATACCTGTCTCGTAGCTTTGCCCACGAATCGGCTCGACCTTGCTGCCGCTGCTGGTTTCAGACGTTTGCGGCGTGAAGATATCGGTGTAGCTGGCGTATACCGAGTAGTTGTCGTTGAGGTCATACACCGCGCCCAGGTAGGGGGTGACGATGCCGTTCTCTTCCTGGCTGCTGCGCTCGCCGGCCACGCTGCGGGTGACCGAGGAATAGTTGCTGGTGCGCACGCCAACGATCACCGACAACGGGTCGGTGATGCTCAGGCGGGTGGCGGCGTACATGCCCTGCAGGCGGGTGGTGGTCTTGCTGTGAAGGCCGGTGCGCGAAGCGATGAGGTCGTAGTCGTCATCCACACCATTGTGCCAGTCGGTCACCGGGAAGCCGTTGTTGGCGCGGAACTGGCAACCCAGTGCAGGCGCGCTGGTCATGCCGCCGCCGACCATGGTGCAGGTGTACTGGGGCGACCAGCCAACGGTGCGGCTGTCGTTGTAGCCGACCATCGCCTGGTGGGTACGGCCGAACAGCTGGAACGGGCCAGACAGGTCGATCTGCGCCGACTGCTGGGTGGTGTCGCTGGAGCTGTGCAAACCATTCAGCACGGCGCCGCTGCCGTCCTGGTCCCAATAGCCGCCATAGCTGCCGCGCCCGGCCGAGTTCACCTTGGCAAGGCCCCGGTGGTTCAGGGCTTCGGTGGTGGCCTGGGCGGCTTTCAGGTCCAGGGTCCAGTCGTTGTCGAAGCGGTGCTCGAGCGAACCGAACGCAGTGCGGGTGGTGTACTCGCCAAAGCTCCAGCTGGGCACCACGTTGGTGCTGCGCGGCAAGTCGGTCTTGCTGCCGTCGCGGTACCAGATCGGGATGTTCGCGCCCCAGCCGCCACCCACAACCTTGTTGTACTCATACTGGTAACCGGCGCCCAGGGTGGTGGCGTCATCCAGGTCGAACGCGAAATTGGCCAACGCGGCGCGGGAACGTTCGGACTGGTTGTCGCGGAAGGAGTTGGCATCCTGCTGGGTCATCACGAAACGCGAGCGCAGGCGGCCATCTTCGGATAGCGGCAGGTTCAAGTCCGCCCCCAGACGACGCTTGTCCCAGCTGCCGTAAGTGGCATAGGCGCTGCCGCCGAAGGTTTTGGTCGGTGCCTTGCGGATCAGGTTGACGGTGGCCGAGGGGTCGCCGGTGCCGCCCAGCAGGCCGTTGGCGCCGCGCACGATGTCAATGCGTTCATACAGGTCCATGTTCAGCGCATTGCCGCTGCCACTGAAATCGGAGCCGCCCTGGGTCTGCAGGCCATCGACCTTCCAGTTGCTGATCGAGTAACCACGCGCGCGGTAGTCGGTACGCCCACCCACCTCGGACTTGTTGGCCGTTACGCCTGGGGCGGTTTCCAATGCCTGCTCGATGGTATGGATGCCGCGGTCATCCATCTGCTGGCGGGTGATGGTGGTAACCGATTGCGGTGTCTGCCGTGGCGTCAGTGCCAGGCCAGTGGAGCTGCGGGTGCTCTCGACCGTGTAGCCCAACTGGCCGGCCTCGTCGGCAGGCTGTAATACGCTGTCTTCGATCTGTGTGGCGTCGAGTTCAAGGGGTTTGCCGTCGGCAGCCACTGCACCACCGCTGATGGCGACGGCAACGCAGAAGGCCAGCGGCTTGAGGCAATTGCCACTTTGACTGAAGGGGATGAACACTGGCGTGATGCTTTGGGGATTCATTTGGGAAGGCTTCGTATTTGCAGATGATTTTTTGTTAGGATTCTAGGGATCAGCCCTCCGGGCTCCAGGCCCGACATGTACGGGGATGTAATTGAACGTAACGAGCGCCACCGGCCCTCACCGAACAGGTGTTTTTCTGCATGAGCACGACCCTGCTGGTTGTCGATGATGACGACGAGATCCGCGAACTTCTTTGTGATTACCTGACCGATGCCGGCTACAACGTACTGGCGGCAGTCGACGGTCAACAGATGCGCGACCAGCTGGCCCGGCACAAAGTGGAGCTGGTGGTGCTCGACCTGATGCTGCCGGGTGAAGACGGCCTTAGCCTGTGCAGGCAGTTGCAGGCCACCCCCGGTTTGGCAGTGATCATGCTGTCAGCCAAGGGCAGCACGCTGGACCGCATCATCGGCCTGGAAGTAGGCGCCGACGACTATCTGGCCAAGCCCTTCGAACCACGCGAACTGATCGCCCGGATCAAAGCCGTACTGCGTCGCCCGCAACGCCTGGGCACCTCTGCCGAAGAACCCGTGGTGGACGCCCAGCTGTTCGCAGGCTTTCGCCTGGAACACGTCAAGCGCCTGCTCACCCGCCCGGATGGCGAGATCCTGACCCTGCCGCGCTCCGACTACCGCGTGTTGCGCAAACTGCTGGAAGCCAACAACCGAGTGGTCTCCCGTGACCAACTGACCCGCAGCGCGTTCGGCCGCGACCACCTGCCCGACGACCGATCGGTGGACATGTGCGTCAGCCGCCTACGCCAGCAGCTGCGCCGGGCGCCGGCGGGGGCCGCGCAAATCCTGACCATCCGCAACGAAGGCTACCTGCTGAGTATCGCCCCCCTCGCGGCCGGTGCCTGACATGCGCTGGTTTCACCGGCTATGGCCCCGCACCTTGTTTGGTCAACTGCTGCTGATCATGGTCAGTGGCACGCTGGTGATCCAGTTGATGTCGAGCAGCATCTGGTTCGATGTGCGTTTCGCTCAGGCGCTAGAGGTGCCCGTGCGACTGGTTGCTGCACGCAGCGCACCCCTGATTGCCCAGGCCGACTGCCACGGCGGTACGCTGCAGGCGCCATCCCACTACCAGCTTCGCTGCGTCGAAAGCCTGCCTGCGCAAGAGCATGACGAGCGCCGCGGGCACAGGCGGGTGGAGCTGTTGTTGCAGCAGGCCCTGAAGTACGAGCTGGGGCGTGCCCAGGACGTGCGCCTGATGAACGTGCAACTCACCGACGAACTGGGCCAGCCGATCGTCTGGCGCAGCCTGTTCGGCCTGCGCACGGCCCAGGCGCATATCCAGTTTGCGGTGCCGTTACCCGATGGCCAGTGGCTGACCGTTGCAGGCCAGGAACTACAGGGCTGGAGTGGCGAGTCGGCCTGGGTGCTGATCAGCGATTACCTGCTGCGGGTGTATGCGCTGCGCATCGTCGCGGTGTTGCTGGTATGCCTGGTTGCCGTGCGCCTGTGCCTGCGACCGTTGCGGCGCCTGGCCGATGCCGCACGCGGCCTGGGCAGTAACCTCGAGCAGCCTCCCCTGGCGCTGGATGGCCCGGAGGAAGTGCGCCAGGCGGCGCAGGCGTTCAACGCGATGCAGCAGCGGCTGATTGCCATGGTCAACGACAAGGCCTACTTCCTGGCCGCCGTGTCTCACGACCTGCGCACCCCACTGACCCGCATGCGCCTGCGCCTGGAGCGATTACACGATGACGAACACCGCCAGCGCCTGCGGCAGAACATCACGCAGATGGACGATATGATCGGTCAGGTTCTGGATTACCTGCGTGCCGGAGAGCAGCAGAACTTGCAGCAGGTGGACCTCGACCGATTGGTTGCGCGCCAGTGTGCGGACCTGGCGACTGACCAGGAACCACTGCCGGTGCACGGCCGGGTGAACAGCTTGCGTGGGGATGCCCTGCTGCTGCAGCGCTGTCTGCAGAACTTGTTGGTCAATGCGTTGCGTTATGCCAAGGATATTTCTGTCACGCTGGAGCGGACCACCACAGGGGTGTTCATCCACATCGACGACCGCGGTCCAGGGATTTCGCCAGCGCTGCTGCCGATCATCACCGACCCGTTCGTGCGCGGTGAAGGGTCGCGTAACCAGGCATCCGGCGGATATGGGCTGGGGCTGAGCATTGCCCAGCGGATCGCCGCCAGCCATGGGGGTGAGCTGATGCTGTCGAACCGTGAGAGCGGTGGGTTGCGGGTCAGCATACTGCTGCCTGGCTAACGCGATTTTCTGTAGGAGCGGCCTTGTGTCGCGATGGGCTGCGCAGCAGCCCCAGATAGTGGTGTCACGGCACAAACCGCCGGGGCTGCTGCGCAGGCCTAGGAATTCGCATTCAGGTAACAGTCTTTTACCGATTACCCAGGTTTTCCCTCCCCTGCGTTTGCCTATCCTATGCCCGGTCATCCTGCCTGCGATGGACCCATGAAACACTCTCTTCCCAGCCGCTACGCCAGCCTCGTACTCTGCCTTGTCTTCACTTTCGCCAGCCTGCCCCTGCTGGCCCAACATGCCTGGCTGTGGCCGGTAACGCTGATCACCGCGCTGCTCAGCCTGGTCGGTCTGAATGACCTGCGCCAAAGCCACCATGCGGTGCGACGCAACTACCCAATCCTGGGCAATATCCGTTACCTGATCGAAACCATCCGCCCGGAAATCCGCCAGTACCTGATCGAAGGTGACGACGACAAGCTGCCGTTCTCCCGCTCGCAACGCTCGCTGGTCTACGCCCGCGCCAAGAACGAAAGCGCCGAGAAAGCGTTCGGCACGCTCAACGACGCCTACAAACCTGGTTTCGAATTCATCAGCCATTCCATGCTACCGGTGGCCACGCCAGACCCTGCGTCGTTCCGCATTGCCATCGGCGGGCCGCAATGCCGAATGCCCTACTCGGCCTCGATCTTCAACATCTCGGCGATGAGTTTCGGCGCCCTCAGCGCCAACGCCATTGCTGCGCTCAACCGCGGCGCGCGCATGGGCCGGTTTGCCCATGACACTGGCGAAGGCAGCATCAGCCCGTACCACCGTGAACACGGCGGCGACCTGATCTGGGAAATCGGCAGCGGCTACTTCGGCTGCCGCACCGAGGACGGTCGTTTCGACCCACAGCGCTTCGCCGAACAAGCCCGCTCGGCACAGGTGAAGATGATCGAGATCAAGCTCAGCCAGGGCGCCAAGCCTGGCCACGGCGGCATTTTACCGGGGCACAAGGTCAGCCCCGAAATTGCCGAGACCCGTGGCGTACGCGCAGGCGAGGACTGCATCTCGCCGGCAGCGCACAGCGCCTTCCGCACACCAGTCGAGCTGCTGCAGTTCGTAGCCGGCCTGCGCGAGCTTTCGGGTGGCAAGCCCGTGGGCTTCAAGTTCTGCCTGGGCCACCCTTGGGAGTTCATGGGCATTGCCAAGGCCATGCTCGCCACCGGCATCACCCCTGACTTCATCGTTGTCGATGGCAAGGAAGGTGGCACCGGCGCGGCACCTCGCGAGTTCAGCGACAACATGGGCGTACCAATGCGCGAAGGCCTGATGTTCGTGCACAACACGTTGGTCGGCCTGAACCTGCGCTCCAGCATCCGCATTGGCGCGGCGGGCAAGATCGTCAGCGCCTTCGACATTGCCAGCGTATTGGCCATCGGCGCTGACTGGGTCAATTCGGCACGCGGCTTCATGTTTGCCATTGGCTGTATTCAGTCGCAGAGCTGCCACACCAACAAGTGCCCGACCGGCGTGGCGACCCAAGACCCTCTGCGCCAGCGCGCCCTGGTGGTGCCAGACAAGGCCGAGCGGGTAGCCAGCTTCCACCGCAACACACTGCACGCACTGGCCGAGATGCTGGCTGCCGCAGGCCTGGAGCACCCTTCGGAGCTCAAGCCCAAGCACCTGGCGCGGCGCATAAGCCCCAGCGAAATCGGGTTGTTTTCGGACTTGCACACATTCCTCAAGCCGGGCGAATTACTCAGTGGCTCGATCGAAAGCGAGTTTTATGCGCGGATGTGGCGGATGGCGCGTAGCGACAGTTTTGCGCCGGAGACGGGGGACACTGCAACACGAACTGTGGCATCAAGACTGCGCCACGAAGAGACTGAACCTGCATGACAAACATGACTGGGGCTGCACTGCAGCCCTTCGCGGGCGTGCCCGCTCCCACAATTTGGACTGCCCCCAAGAAGTTGGACACCAATCCAACCCTTGGGGGATCTATGGGTAAGTACACCGAGCAATTCAAGCTCACAGCGATCACAGCCTACCTGGACGG
>NZ_JAUHUI010000074.1:0-8176 GCF_030418155.1 Pseudomonas sp. 2,4-D | reverse complement strand
AAACTGGAGCGGGAAACGAGACTCGAACTCGCGACCCCGACCTTGGCAAGGTCGTGCTCTACCAACTGAGCTATTCCCGCATTTGGCGTCCCCTAGGGGACTCGAACCCCTGTTACCGCCGTGAAAGGGCGGTGTCCTAGGCCACTAGACGAAGGGGACACACAACACTTTTCAGTGCACCAGAACATGAACCTCACGATTCAGCCTGGATTTTCTTTTCCTGCCCCGCCGTTAAGCAGTGCCGGAGAAACTGGAGCGGGAAACGAGACTCGAACTCGCGACCCCGACCTTGGCAAGGTCGTGCTCTACCAACTGAGCTATTCCCGCATTTGGCGTCCCCTAGGGGACTCGAACCCCTGTTACCGCCGTGAAAGGGCGGTGTCCTAGGCCACTAGACGAAGGGGACACGCTGCTGGCATTACTGCCTGCTTTCACTCCCTGCCGCGTTTCGCTGTGTGCTTTACGCTGCAAGTGGCGCGCATTCTATGGATGGTTCGGGAAGGCGTCAACCCCTTTGTAGAAATTTATTTAAATCAATGACTTCCGGGTACACCCAACGCTGTTTTGGTACCCCTGCCAGGGTTTGGCGTTGATTTTCTGGCGTCAAGTCAGCATTAATGTGCCAGCATCCAGTCATGGCACAGTTTGCCGATAGAAAAAGAGAATGGCTGTCAGGGCCTCTCGCGAGCAATCTCGCTCCTACACTCAATCATGCAAACCTATTCATGAGGCATTAACGGTGACACCACTTCTGATCACCCTGCTCATCGTGGCGGGCATCGCCTTGCTGATCGTGATCGGCTACCTCAACAATGTGGTCGAGAATGGCAAGCTTGAGCGCGCCCGGACGAAGATCGAGCTCGCCGACCGCCTGCGCCGCTGTGGCGAGATTACCGAGACGTTCCCCGGCCAGTTCATGACCCCGCCCCTCAAGTTGCTGCTGACCCGCCTGGAGCTGAACCTCAACCAGCGCCTGCTGGCGGTGGACAAGCGCAATGCCGAATACAAGGCGCGCATCGCCGAACTGGAAGGGCTGATTGCCCTGGGCGACAAGATCCCGGTCAACAACCCACCCAACCCGATCCACACCGAGATCAAGGCCAAGGACGTACGCTTCTTGCTGGAGGCGCTGCACAATCAGGTGACCCGCGCTGCCCATGAGGGCTTCTTGCCCGCCGTCGAGGCCAAGCATTGGGTCAAGGAAATCCGCCATATCCTGGTGCTGCTGCATATAGAGTTCTTCAACAACCTCGGCCAACAGGCCCTGCAAAAAGGCCAGCCCGGCCAGGCGCGCCTGGCCTTCGAGCGCGGTGTGCAGTATTTGCGTAAGCAGCCCGAGCCTAAGGTGTATGAAGAGCAGCTGACGTATCTTGAGAAACTGTTGGCCCGGGCCAATGCCCAGGTGCTGGACCGCATGGCACCGGCGGAGGACGAGCACAACGAATTGACCGATGGGCTCAAGACCGATGAGGAAGAAACCTGGAAGAAGAAGGTGATCTACGACTGATTGGTTAACCTGTACCCGCGAAAGGGCCGGGGCTGCTGGCCAATATCCCTGGTCATTCATCGCTGCCGCCGCCACCGTATTCGCGGGTAAACCCGCTCCTACACGGCGGTGTACCCACTTCGAGTGTTGTGCGCAGGCCGTTGTAGGAGCGGGTTTACCCGCGAAAGGGCCGGGCCTGCTGACCAATATCCCTGGTCATTCATCGCTGCCGCCGCCACCGTATTCGCGGGTAAACCCGCTCCTACACCAAAGGTGGACACACATCGGCGGCCGGACACAGGCCCTTGTAGGAGCGGGCTTGCCCGCGAAGAGGCCGGCACAGGCAACATCGATCAGCAGTCAGTCAATGCCAGAAAGATCGCCGCCAACCGCTCCAGCCCCACTTGGTCCGCCTCGCTGAACCGCCCGACCGTCGGGCTATCCAGGTCCAGCACGCCAATCAACCTGCCGTCCTTCACCAACGGGATCACCAGCTCACTGTTGGAGGCACTGTCACAGGCAATGTGGCCCGGGAATGCATGTACATCTTCTACCCGCTGGGTCTGCCGCGTTGCCGCCGCGGCCCCGCACACACCTTTACTGAACGGAATGCGAACACACGCCACCTGGCCCTGGAACGGGCCCAGCACCAGCTCTTCGTTGCGGTTGAGGTAGAACCCCGCCCAGTTCAGGTCGTCCACCTGGTTATACAGAAACGCGGAAAACTGCGCGGCGTTGGCGATGAAGTCACGCTCGTCGGCGAACAGCGCCTGCACTTGCGCCGCCAGCAGGTTATAGCCTTCGAGGCCGGCGCCACTGGCATTGAGGTCGATCATTTACTTTTGCTCCAGCAATTGCAGCCCGACCCAGTAGCGGGCGAACTGATAGGCACAACGGCCATTACGGTTACCGCGGCCGGTGGCCCAGCGCACGGCGAGGATGTCGAGTTCTTCGGTGCGCTGCCAGGCAAGGCCAGCAGGTTGCGCCAACTGGCCAATCCAGTGCTCGACAACGTTCAGGAAGTGGTCCTGGGTGAACGGGTAGAACGACAGCCACAGGCCAAAACGGTCAGACAGGGCAATCTTGTCCTCCACCGCTTCGCTGGGGTGCAGCTCGCCGTCGACACGCTTCCAGTTCTCGTTGTCGCTTTCCTTCTCGGGCACCAGGTGGCGGCGGTTGGAGGTGGCGTACAGCAGCACGTTGTCCGGGGCCTGCTCCAGCGAGCCGTCGAGCACACTCTTGAGCACCCGGTAATCGCCCTCCCCGGCTTCGAACGACAGGTCGTCGCAGAACAGGATGAAGCGTTGCGGCAGCTTCTGCAGTTGCTCGACCACCCGCGGCAGGTCGGCCAGGTGGTCACGTTCGATTTCGATCAGGCGCAGGCCGGCGCTGGCGTGCTCGGCCAGCAGGGCACGTACCAGCGACGACTTGCCTGTACCACGCGAGCCCCACAGCAACGCGTGGTTGGCTGGCAGGCCGTTGATGAACTGGTGGGTGTTGCGGCCCAGCTGGTCGCGCTGTTTGTCGATGCCGATCAGGTCGGTCAGGCGGATGTCCAGGCTGACGTCCAGCGGCAGCAGGTAGCCGCTGCGGCCATCACGCTGCCAGCGCGCGGCCAGTGTGGTGCCCCAGTCGATGTGCGGGCGTTGTGCCGGCAACAGGGGTTCAAGGCGCGCCAGTACCGATTCGGCGCGGTCCAGAAAAGCGATCAAGCGAGCGTCCATGACGACTCCTAACAATTTCAGTTTTTTGGAGGCCGCTGCGCGCCCCTTCGCGGGCTTGCCCGCTCCCACAGGGCTTGCCTTCAGCCTGGGGCTAAGCTGTACCTGTGAGAGCGGGCAAGCCCGCGAAGGGGCGCCAAGCGGCCCCCGCTTGGCGATCAACTGAAATGAACAGACAGACCCACCAGCAGCCGGGGCTATTCGGCTATGCTTGCGCAGCGCAAGGAACGGGAAACCGGCTCGGGACTCATGGATATCAAGTTCACCAATCGCCTGTCATACAAGCAAGCCCGGTTGACAGTCCTGGTCGGCTTCATCCTGGGAACATTGCTCAGTCTCATCCAGATCGGCATCGATTATGCCAGCGAAGACGCGTCCATCAACCGTGAAGTGAACGCGTTGCTGCAAATCAGCCACAACCCGGCCTCGCGCATCGCCTACAACATCGACTCGGAACTGGCGCTGGAGCTGACCCGCGGCCTGCTGCAGTCGCCGGCCGTCATCCGCGCACGACTGATCGACAACAACGAAACGGTACTGGCCGATGTCGAGCGGCCAAAACTGCAGGACCGCTCCCGGCCACTCAGCGACTTCCTGTTCGGCGAGCAACGCCAGTTCAAGGAGCGCCTGTACCTGACCCAGATGCCGGAGCAATACCTGGGCACCCTGTACCTGGACATCGACACCTTCGCCTTCGGCAGCCGCTTTCTCGAACGTGCCGGCATCACCCTGCTCAATGGTTTTGCCCGCAGCCTGGTGCTCACCGGCCTCCTGCTGGCGCTGTTCTACATGATGCTGACCAAGCCGCTGGTGACGGTGATTGGCGCACTCAGCGGCAGCGACCCGCGCAAACCCCGGCAAACGCGCCTGGAATGCCCACACGGACATGAGCATGACGAAATCGGCGTGCTGGTGAAGGTCGCCAACCAGCAGTTCGTCAGCATGGCCACCGAGATCGAACAGCGGCGCACTGCGGAAAACCGTCTGACCCAGTACCTGAACGAGCTGGAAGACATCGTGTCGGCGCGCACCAACGAGCTCAAGGCCAGCAACAGCAGCCTCAGCCTGTCCAACCAGGAGCTGGAACAAGCCCGCAGCCGAGCGCTGGACATGGCCCAGGCTCGCGCCGCCTTCCTGGCCAACATGAGCCACGAAATCCGCACCCCGCTCAACGGCATGCTGGGCATGATCGCCCTGGCGCTGGACAACCCGCTGCCCAGCGAACAACGCCAGCAACTGGCTATCGCCCACGACTCGGGCAAGGTGCTGGTAGAGCTGCTGAACGATATTCTCGACTTGTCCAAGTTCGATGCCGGCCAGCTGGAACTGGAACGCATTGCGTTCGACATGGGCTCGATGGTGGAAGACACTGCCAACCTGCTGTCGCAGAACACCGCGCAAAGTGTGGAGCTGACCTGCCTGATCGCCAGCGACTTCCCCAGCAGCGTGCTCGGCGACCCCACGCGTGTGCGGCAGATCGTCAGCAACCTGCTGTCCAACGCGCTGAAATTCACCCGCTTCGGCCGCGTCGATGTGCGCTTGGCGGCCATTGTCGGTGGTGTGCGTCTTGAGGTACGGGATACCGGCATCGGCATCCCCGAAGACGCCCAGGCGCGCATCTTCCAGCCTTTCACCCAGGCCGGCGCCGGCATCACCCGCCAGTACGGTGGCACCGGCCTGGGCCTGGCGCTGACGCGCAACCTGTGCAAGGCCATGCAAGGCCACCTGCACATTCGCTCCGAGCCGGGCTTTGGCAGCAGTTTTACCGCCGAGCTGCCGCTGACCGTGCACACCGAAGCCATCCCGCCAGCGCCCTTGCATGGCCGCGTGGCCGCACTGAGCGCAGCCGGCAGCGGGCTCAATGAACTGTTACAGCACTTGCTGCCCGCCTGGGGCCTGACCTACCAGCGCCATGACAGTTACGCCACGCTGGATGCGGCAGTGGTCGACCTGTTGATCACCGACGACGTCGAGCACCTGTTCGAACTGCGCCCGGCATTGAAAACCCCGATTCTGCTGGTGACTGCCTACGGCAACTTCCTGCCCAACGAGCAGTCCTTGGCCTTGGCACCGCTGCACCAGCTGGCCCGACCATTGGCACGCAACGCCCTGTACCAGACCCTGCGCCGCACGTTGCAAGGCCATGAGCCCGAACACCCGCTGGCCATCCCGGTCCTTACCCAGGAGCAAGGCCGTGCGAGGATACTGCTGGTAGAAGACAACCCGGTGAACCAGCTGGTGGCCAAGGGCATGCTGGCCAAGCTCGGCTGCCAGGTGCAACTGGCCACCCAGGGTGCGGAAGCCCTTGAGCTGCTGGCGCGTGAGGAATTCGACCTGGTGCTGATGGACTGCAACATGCCGGTGATGGACGGCTACGAGGCCAGCCGGCGTATCCGCCAAAGCGGCCGCTGGCCCGAGTTGCCCATCGTCGCCCTCACCGCCAACGCGATGCCCGAAGAGCGCGAACGCTGCCGGGCGGCGGGCATGAACGACTACCTGGCCAAGCCTTTCCGCCGCGAAGAGCTACTGGCCCTGGTCGACCATTGGGTGCCCTTCAGCGGCTGAGCAATCGCTCGATGTCCGCCTCCAGGGCCTGTGGCTTGGTGGTGGGGGCATAGCGCTTGACCTGGCCACTGGCCGGGTCGACCAGAAACTTGGTGAAGTTCCACTTGATCTTCTGGCTACCCAAAATACCCGGCGCGCGGTGCTTGAGTTCAACGAACAGAGGGTGAGCGCCCGGGCCGTTGACCTCGACCTTGCGAAACAGCGGAAAACTCACGCCGAAATTACGCTCGCAGAACTGCGCAATTTCCCGCGCATCGCCAGGTTCCTGCTTGCCGAACTGATTGCACGGGAAACCCAGTACCACCAGGCCACGGTCGCGGTAGGCCTGCCACAGTTGCTCCAGGCCTTTGTACTGCGGGGTAAATCCGCACTGGCTGGCGGTATTGACCACCAACAGCACCTTGCCCGGGAAGTCGCCGAGCGTCTTGTGCTCGCCGCCCAGGGTCACGCAGGGGATGTTCAGCATCGTTGCAGCCATGATCGGGCTCCGGTCAGTCGCGCGGACGAAGGTCGATGCACACCGAGTTGATGCAGTAACGCAGGCCGGTCGGTGGCGGGCCGTCAGGGAACACATGCCCCAGGTGCGCGTCGCAACGGGCACAGGTGACCTCGGTGCGGATCATGCCGTGGGACGTGTCGCGGATCTCGATCATCGCGCTGTCCTCGATCGGCGCGTAGAAGCTCGGCCAGCCGCAGCCGGCGTCGAACTTGGTCTGCGCATCGAACAGCGGCAGGCCGCAACAGATACAGTGGTAGATGCCGTCGCGGCGCTCGCTGTTGTACTTGCCGCTGAATGGCCGTTCGGTGCCCTTGAGGCGGCAGACCTGGTACTGCTCGGGGTCGAGCATCGACCGCCATTCGTCCAGGGTTTTTTCGATCTTTTTCATGTAGAAACCTCGGCAGGCTGAATTTCACCCCACACCGTCTTTTCCGGGGCTCGGGTGGCACGTATATTAGTTGGCTTCGTGTGCCAGGCGTTCAGTCTGGCACCCGCTTCCTGCCCTTTCAAACCTTTCGGCGGGGCGTAGCGCGTTTTCTCAATCGGGATCCCATCATGCAGTTCAGCAAATCGAACAAGCTCGCCAATGTCTGCTACGACATTCGCGGCCCAGTGCTCAAGCACGCCAAACGCCTGGAGGAGGAAGGCCACCGCATCCTCAAGCTGAACATCGGCAACCCGGCGCCGTTTGGCTTCGAGGCGCCTGATGAAATCCTTCAGGATGTGATCCGCAACCTGCCCACCGCACAGGGCTACAGCGACTCCAAGGGCCTGTTCAGCGCACGCAAGGCCGTGATGCAGTACTGCCAGCAGAAGGAAATCGAAGGCGTCACCATCGAGGACATCTACCTGGGTAATGGTGTGTCCGAGCTGATCGTCATGTCGATGCAGGCGCTGCTCAACAACGGCGACGAAGTACTGATCCCGGCCCCCGACTACCCGCTGTGGACAGCCGCCGTGAGCCTGGCCGGCGGCAAGCCGGTGCACTACCTGTGCGACGAGCAGGCCGACTGGTTCCCTGACCTTGAGGACATCAAGGCCAAGATCACCCCGAACACCAAGGCGCTGGTGATCATCAACCCGAACAACCCGACCGGCGCCGTCTACTCCAAAGAGCTGCTGCTGGGCATGCTGGAGCTGGCCCGCCAGCACAACCTGGTGGTGTTCTCCGACGAGATCTACGACAAGATCCTGTACGACGAAGCCGTGCACATCAGCACCGCCTCGCTGGCCCCGGACCTGCTGTGCCTGACCTTCAACGGCTTGTCCAAATCGTACCGGGTAGCGGGTTTCCGCTCCGGCTGGCTGATCATCTCCGGGCCCAAGCACCACGCACAAAGCTACATCGAAGGCATCGACATGCTGGCCAACATGCGCCTGTGCGCCAACGTGCCGGCCCAGCATGCCATCCAGACCGCGCTGGGCGGCTACCAGAGCATCAACGACCTGGTGCTACCGCCAGGCCGCCTGCTGGAGCAGCGTAACCGCACCTACGAACTGCTCAACGATATCCCCGGTGTCAGCTGCGTGAAGCCGATGGGGGCGCTGTATGCGTTCCCGCGGATCGATCCGAAGGTTTGCCCGATCCTCAACGACGAGAAGTTCGCCCTTGACCTGCTGCTGTCAGAGAAGCTGCTGATTGTACAAGGGACGGCGTTCAACTGGCCGTGGCCGGACCACTTCCGCGTGGTGACCTTGCCGCGCGTGGATGACCTGGAAGCAGCAATTGGCCGGATCGGCAATTTCCTGAAGGGTTATTCGCAGTAGAATTTGATGGGAGCGCCGTGGGGGCGACGAGAGGTTCGACGAGGTGGTGGTGGTGGGGCGCAGATCGAGCGCCGCCCGCGCGGCGCTTCGCGGGTAAACCCGCTCCTACGTTTGTTTCGGGCCAGTCCATCCTGTGCC
>NZ_JAUHUI010000073.1:0-10729 GCF_030418155.1 Pseudomonas sp. 2,4-D | reverse complement strand
ATTGCGCAAGCGCCTGGAAAACAGGTCGGTTTTCAGCCCACCATCGGCACATGCCGCGGGTGGCTGCTGACCCGCTCCAGCCAGGCCCTTACCGCCGGGTACTCTGCCAGGTCGAACCCGCCCTGCTGCGCCACATGGGTGTAGGCATACAACGCCACATCGGCAATCGAGTACTGATCACCCACCAGGTAAGGCGTCATCTGCAACTGCCGTTCCATCACCTTCAGCGCCTTGTAGCCGCCCTTGTGCAACTTGCGGTACTCGTCCAGGCGCTCGTCCGGCAGCCCCAGGTAGAACTGGATGAACCGCGCCACGGCAATGTACGGCTCATGGCTGTACTGCTCGAAAAACTGCCACTGCAGCACCTGGGTACGCAGGCGCGGTTCGCTGGGCAGGAACTCGCTACCATCGGCCAGGTAGTTGAGAATGGCGTTGGACTCCCACAGGTAGCTACCGTCTTCCAGTTCCAGCACCGGTACCTTGCCGTTAGGGTTCATCGCAAGAAACTCGGGCGTTTCGGTCTCGCCCTTGAGAATGTCCACCGGGTGCCATTCATACGGCCGGCCAAGCAGGCTCAACATGAGCTTGACCTTGTAACAGTTACCCGACTGGTAGTCGCCATAAACCTTGTACATCGACCCTCCCTGCAAAGCAGTTTCGCAATTGCGCCCAATATTTGGCGACTGTACGGCTAAAAGCAATGGCCGCTGTATGGCAAGGATCAACCTTGCTCGCTGTAGTCTGAAAAAACTGCTTACACCTTTACAAGGATTTTATTCATGACCGATGCCACTTCCGCACGCCTGCGGCCCCTGGCAGACACCTCCCCCTCGGCGGTGGTCGCCGGCTTCATTGCCATGCTCACCGGCTATACCAGTTCGCTGGTACTGATGTTCCAGGCCGGCCAGGCGGCCGGGCTGACCACCGCGCAGATCTCGTCATGGATCTGGGCGCTGTCGATCGGCATGGCGGTATGCAGCATCGGCCTGTCGCTACGCTACCGCACACCGGTCACCGTCGCCTGGTCCACCCCCGGCGCGGCGCTGCTGATCACCAGCCTGGGTGGGGTCAGCTATGGCGAAGCCATTGGCGCCTACATCACCTGCGCCTTGCTGGTGCTGGTGTGCGGCCTGACCGGCAGCTTCGAGCGCCTGGTCAAACGCATCCCGGCTTCGCTGGCCTCGGCGCTGCTGGCGGGCATCCTGTTCAAGATCGGCAGCGAAATCTTCGTGGCCGCGCAGCACCGCACGCTGCTGGTGCTGGGCATGTTCTTCAGCTATCTGCTGGTCAAGCGCCTGTCGCCGCGTTATTGCGTGCTGGCCGCGCTGCTGGTGGGCACGGCATTGTCCGGCGCGTTGGGCCTGCTGGACTTCAGCGGCTTCCACCTGGAAGTGGCCAAGCCGGTGTGGACCACACCAAGCTTCTCGCTGGCGGCAACCATCAGCATCGGCATTCCGCTGTTCGTGGTGGCCATGACCTCGCAGAACATGCCTGGCGTGGCCGTTCTGCGTGCCGACGGCTACCAGGTACCGGCCTCGCCGCTGATTTCGGCCACTGGCTTTGCCTCGCTGCTGCTGGCGCCGTTCGGCTCGCATGGGGTCAACCTGGCGGCGATCAGCGCGGCGATCTGCACCGGGCCGCATGCCCATGAAGACCCGGCCAAACGCTACACCGCGGCAGTGTGGTGCGGGATTTTCTACGGCATTGCCGGGGTGTTCGGCGCCACCTTGGCGGCACTGTTCGCGGCATTGCCGAAAGAACTGGTGCTGTCGATTGCGGCACTGGCCCTGTTTGGTTCGATCATGAACGGTTTGACCGTGGCCATGAGCGAGGCGCGTGAGCGGGAGGCAGCGGTGATCACCTTTATGGTGACCGCTTCGGGGCTGACCTTGTTTTCGATTGGTTCGGCGTTCTGGGGGATTGTGGCGGGGGTGTTGGCCTTGGTGATTCTTAACCCGCGCAGGGGGTGAGGGTTGTTGTTGCCTGTGGCGGCCTATTCGCGGGTAAACCCGCTCCTACAACGGGAAATCACAAAACCCGCGAATGGGCCGGCACAGACAACGAGATTACAACCTGAAATGCCCCACCATGCCCTTCAAATCGGTGCCCAGCTGCGCCAGCTCGACACTGGACCGGGCATTGTCCTGCATCGCCAATGCCGCCTGGTCCGCACTGCCACGAATCTGCGTGACACTGCGGCTGATCTCTTCCGCCACCGAACTCTGCTGCTCGGCCGCTGCGGCAATCTGCTGGTTCATCTGCTGAATCAATGACACCGCTGCGGCAATGCTACCCAGCGCACTTTCGGTCTGCAGTGCATCGGCCACGGCCAGCCGTACCAGCTCGGTACTGCCGCGGATCTGCGCCACCGACTGTTGGGCATTGCCGCGCAGGCTGGCCACCAAGGTCTCGATCTGCTCGGTGGATTGCCGGGTACGCCGCGCCAGCGCGCGCACTTCATCGGCCACCACGGCAAAGCCGCGCCCCTGCTCGCCGGCACGGGCAGCCTCGATGGCAGCATTAAGCGCCAGCAGGTTGGTTTGCTCGGCCACGCTCTTGATCACTTCCAGCACGTCACCAATGGTGTGGATTTCGGCACTGAGGCTGTCGATGCCGGCGCTGGCAGCTTCTGCCGCCGACGCCAGCTGCTCGATGCGCTGCATGCTCTGGCGCACCACCTGCTGACCGGTGTCGACTTTTTCGTCCGCGGCCTGGGCCGCCTGCGCCGCCTCCTCGGCATTGCGCGCCACATCGTGCACGGTGGCAGTCATCTGCTGCATGGCGGTCGCCACCTGTTCGGTTTCCTCCTTCTGGCTGCCCACCTCGCGGTTGGTCTGCTCGGTCACCGTCGACAACGCCTGGGCGCTGCCGGCCAATTGTTCGATACCCTGCTGCAAGCCGCTGACTATGCCCGAGAGCCCCGCCGCCATCTGCTGCATGGCCTGCATCAGTTGCCCCACCTCATCCCGGCGCGGCGCCTGGGCGTCGAAGCCCAGTTCACCCGCCGCAATGCGCTGGGCGCGGGCGATCACATGCTTCAAAGGGCCAACCACAGCCCGGGTAATCAGCCAGGCGGCCAACACGCCGACAAGCAACGCCAGCGCCGTGGCCAGGCCGATGGCGATGGCATTGCGCTGCAGCTCGCCTTGCAGGGCCTGCTCCTGCCCAAGATAGGCTTGGTCGACACGCCCGGTAACCCGCTCGGCGCTGGCTTGCAACTGCGCCTTCAGCCCCTGCTCGCGGGCCAGTTGGTCGGTGTATTCGTTGAGTTTTTCCGAGAAACTGCCAATGTGCCCCGCCACTTCGCCCAACACACTCTGGTAACCGGCATCGCCAACCGCGCCTTGCAACTGGCTGACCAAGCCAGCGGCCTCCACCGTCTGGGCAATACGCTCCTGGCTCACACCCTCCTCGCCCTTGCGGCTTTTTTCCAGGCGTACCCGGGCTTCGTCCATGGCCTGCAGCATCAGCCGCGACACCTGGGCCACCTGCGCGGCTTGCTCAAGAAACTCGCCACCCTGCTGGCCCTGGGACTGCTTGAGGGTGTACACGCCGTCATCGGCCAGGCCGGCCTGCAGCACATCAAGGTTGTTGGACACGTTGGACACCGACCAGCTGGCCATGTCCAGCGCCAGCTCCTTGGCTTGCACGGCCTCGACAAAGGCTTCGAATGCCTGGCCATAGGCGGCGAGATCGGTTTGCGCCGCCGCCAGCGCCGGCAGGCCTCGGGCGCGTTCGACCAAACCCTGCAGGCCGCCACGCAAAGCGTCGGCCTGCTGCATGTCGGAGCGCAGGGCAAACGCCTGCTCATGTTCGCGCAAGCGCAGCAAGTCGGTATTGAACTGGGCCAGCTTGCGCAAGCTGTCGAAGCGCTGGCCAACGCTTTGCAACGCCACGACGCCGATAGCCGCCACCGCCAGCGTCAGCAGCAGCACCAACGCAAAGCCCAGGCCAAGTTTGCGGGCCATGCCCAGGTTGGCCAGCACACCGTGCTTGCTCGTGCCCATCACCGATCCCCTTTCAGCCAGTGAGGTTATCCCGAAGGCTAAGGGTGGCAACGTTATCTGCCAATGAACAAGGGCCTGGCGTCAGAATAGTGTCAAATAGCTATGTCTTGTCGTTTTTGGCTGCAAAAGGGTCGCTTTCAGTGCCAGCTGTAAAAGATATCACTAGGCCATCAATGATAGCCCGTCCCTCAACCTGCGACGGCACCTGCCCATATTAAATCGACGCAAGTAAAACATTCATTTATTCCAATCCACACTTTATCGAACACTATTGACGCCATTAAATTTGCGCCAAAAGTGGGGTATTGAAATTTTTTTAAACACCCCTGCACACAATAAAAACGTCGCTATCGTGATCGGTAACTGGCCCGTTCTCCGGACCTGCAGTGCACCCTGGAGTTTGCAATGAAAACAGCCATGTTTACTGCTGTGGTCACCCCGTTGCTGCTGTTTACTGTGCCAACCGTTGGCTATGCCGAAACTTCCACCGCCCCGTTGTTCACCCTTGGCTTACAAGGGAGCTACACCCAACTGGAACTCAACGGCCGTAATAATGAAACCGAAGATATGCCCGAAGGTGGCTTATTCATTAACTACGGCAACAAGATGACGGCCACGCAAGGCCTTGTCTACCAGGCCGAGGCCAGCGGCATGTACTCGAAACAGCATGACCAGAAGCTCAAGGACGGCCAGGCCGACCTGGACCTGGGCTGGCGCTTGGCACTGGCCGAACGGCATTCAGTCGACCTGCTGCTGGGCGCCGGTTACAAATGGAACCGGTTGGAGCCCAATACCAGCCGCCATGATGTCGACCTTACCAACCGCACGCCGTTCGCCAAGCTGGCGGCGGGGTACAATTACCGCTTCAATAATGCCACCTTGCGTTTCGAAGCGGGGATACGCCAGGTTATCAATGGCGATTCGCAATTGAAAATACATGGCATCAGCAACGAAGAGGTTGACTTGAAAGGTACCACCAACCCCTTTGCCGAACTTAGTGTGCTGTTCAACCAACACGGTGCTGTGCCGGTATACGCTTCGCTTTACTTCAGCCGCTACAACTATGAACTGGACGGGCAGTTCCTGATGACTGACTCGGACGAACAAACCCGTGACGAGTATGGCCTGAAAATAGGCGTCAGCTTTTAGCCGGGTGGCCGGCTGGCTGCCCGACTTGCTCAGAACGGCCTGGGCACGCCCATCCTGTCCATGCGCGACAGGGTAGGCTTTGGCCTGGTGATCGCATTTGTCAGGGGCGGGCTTGCCCACGAAGCAGCCCGCACGGTATCCACTCAGATCGCCGTAGCCCCACCATCCACCGTCAGGCAATGCCCCGTGGTAAACGCCGCGCCGTCACTGCACAGGTACAGCACAGCGCTGGCGATTTCCTCGACCTTGCCAATGCGCCCCACCGGGTGCATGGCTGCGGCGAACTCGGCCTTGCGCGGGTCGGCCTGGTAGGCGCGGCGGAACATGTCGGTGTCGATCACGGCCGGGCACACGGCGTTCACGCGGATGCCCTTCTTGGCGTACTCGATGGCCGCCGACTTGGTCAGGCCGATGACCGCATGCTTGCTGGCGCTGTAGATGCTCATCTTTGGCGCCGCCCCAAGCCCCGCCACCGACGCGGTATTGACGATGGCCCCACCGCCTTGGGCCAGCAACAAGGGCAACTGATACTTCATGCACAACCACACGCCTTTCACATTCACACCCATGATGGCGTCGAACTCCGCTTCGCTGCCTTCGGCCAGGCGGTGTTGCTCGATCTCGATCCCGGCGTTGTTGAAGGCGTAGTCCAGCCGGCCATATGCGGCAATCAGGCGCTCATGCAACTGGCGCACCTCGGCGTCGCGGGTCACGTCGCAGGCAATGAACAGCGCTTCGCCGCCCACCGCGTGGATCTGCGCCACGGTGGCCTCGCCGCCGACCGGGTCGAGGTCGGCCACCACCACTTTCACGCCCTCGTGGGCGAACGCCAGGGCGGTTGCCCGGCCTATGCCGGCACCCGCGCCGGTCACCAGGGCTACCTGGCCAGAAAAGGTCATGCTCATCGCGTGCTCCTGTGAGGGTTTGGGTGGGGTTCAGAGCATAGTCAGCCACCACCCGGCCGGGCAGCATCATCACAGCAACGGTTGGGCTACCATGCTTGTCAGTGATTTTAAGGAACCGTCTTCATCAACAAGGTAGATTGAACGCCTTACGCCCTCCACCGCCCACAAGGACCCGCCATGACCCAGACCAACCGCCGCTTCCTGCTTGCCAAACGCCCGGTCGGCGCCGTGCGCCGTGACGACTTCAGCTTCGAGACCGTACCCGCCGAACAACCCGGCGAAGGCCAGGTACTGGTGCGCAACCTGTACCTGTCGCTGGACCCGGCCATGCGCGGCTGGATGAACGAAGGCAAGTCCTACATCCCGCCCGTGGCCCTGGGCCAGGTAATGCGTGCGCTGGGTGTGGGTGAAGTGGTTGCCTCCAATCACCCCGGCTACCAGCCCGGCGACCACGTGAGCGGCGCCCTCGGTGTGCAGGACTACTTCACCGGCGAGCCCCAGGGCCTGCACAAGATCGACCCCAAGCTGGCCCCCCTGCCCCGTTACCTGTCAGCCTTGGGCATGACCGGCATGACCGCCTACTTCGCCCTGCTGGAGGTCGGCCAACCCAAAGCTGGCGATACCGTGGTCATTTCCGGCGCGGCCGGTGCGGTGGGCAGCATTGTCGGGCAGATTGCCAAGATCAAAGGCTGCCGCGTGGTCGGCATTGCCGGCGGTGCCGAGAAGTGCCAGTACCTGAAGGACGAACTGGGCTTTGACGGCGTTATCGACTACAAGGCCGAAGACGTGCTGGCCGGCCTGAAGCGCGAATGCCCCAAAGGCGTGGACGTGTACTTCGACAACGTGGGCGGCGACATCCTCGATGCCGTGCTGACGCGCATTAACTTCAAGGCACGCATTGTGATTTGCGGCGCGATCAGCCAGTACAACAACAAAGAAGCGGTGAAAGGCCCGGCCAACTACCTGTCGCTGCTGGTGAACCGCGCGCGCATGGAAGGTTTTGTGGTGATGGATTACACCAAGGACTACGGCAAGGCCGCGCAGGAGATTGCCGGCTGGTTGGCCAGTGGTCAGGTGAAGAGCAAAGAGGACGTGGTGGAAGGGCTGGAAACCTTCCCGGAGACCTTGTTGAAGCTGTTCAGCGGGGAGAATTTTGGCAAGTTGGTGTTAAAGGTTTAAACGCCCCTGCACGGCACCGATGGCCCGACATAGCCCGTCGTAGGAGCGGGTTCACCCGCGAAAGGGCCGGGCCTGCGGGCCAATTTCCACCGGCCGTTCACCGTTGCCGCCGCCACCGTATTCGCGGGTAAACCCGCTCCTACACGGATCGGGGGCGCAGCCACATCAATGGTTCGACACAGGCATCGGTGGCCCGAAAGGGCCAGGCCTGCCGGCCAATTTCCACCCGCCGTCCACCGTTGCCGCCGCCACCGTATTCGCGGTAACACACATCGGTGGCTCGGCGCAGGCCGTTGTCGGACAGCCGCAGGTTAATTACCCACGGATCTCCGCCACCACCGCTGCCAACGCTTGCGCAGGGTCTGCAGCCTGGCTGATCGGCCGGCCGATTACCAGGTAGTCCGAACCGGCATCCAGTGCCTGGCGTGGGGTGAGGATACGGCGCTGGTCATCCTGCGCGCTGCCCGCTGGGCGAATGCCCGGGGTCACCAATTGCAGCGAGGGATGCGCCGCCTTCAGTGCCGGGGCCTCGAGCGCCGAGCACACCAAACCGTCCATACCCGCTTTTTCCGCCAGCGCCGCCAAACGCAGCACTTGCTCTTGGGGGTCGACATCCAGACCAATGCCGGCCAGGTCTTCACGCTCCATGCTGGTCAGCACGGTCACGCCAATCAGCAACGGCTGCGGGCCGCTGCGCTTGGCCAGTTCTTCACGGCAGGCCGCCATCATGCGCAGGCCACCGGAGCAATGCACGTTGACCATCCACACGCCCATCTCGGCGGCAGCCTTTACGGCCATGGCGGTGGTGTTGGGAATGTCGTGGAACTTGAGGTCCAGGAACACTTCGAAGCCCTTGTCACACAGGGTTTCGACAATGCCCGAAGCGCTGCTGGTGAACAGCTCCTTGCCAACCTTCACCCGGCACAGCGCAGGGTCAAGCTGGTCAGCCAGCTTCAGGGCGGCCTCACGGGTAGGGAAATCCAGGGCGACGATCAGGGGCGTCTGGCAGGCGGACATGGGCAGGGTCTCTTGGCAAGTCGAAAACGGCGCGCATTGTAAACGAAGTGGCGCAGGCTTTGGGGCCCGCAGGTCACGGAATTGGCCCAGCACGGCCTGGCACCTATAATTGAACCAACGGAACGGGCAATTGATCAAAATTCATGCAACCGTTGCCCATGGCCCGATTTAAGGAGAACGACAATGCCCTGGTATGCCTGGCTGATACTCATCTTAGCCCTCGGCTCGATTGTCGGCGGGTTGATGCTGCTACGCGACACGGCCAAAAAACTGCCGCTGACCGAAGAGCAACTGCGCAAGGTACATCAGCGCAATGCCGAGGCGGATGCCAAGGACGCAGAAGACCGTTAAAACACCCAGACCTTCAGGCGCTGCGCCTGTGGGAGCGCCCATTCCCGGCACGTAAAGGCCGGGCCAGGGCATCACCCCGGCCCCTGCCCGCTTACTCCACCATCACCTTGTCCCGGTTGCGCTCCAGCAACGCATTGCCTATCCCCTTTATCTCCAGCAGCTCATCCACCGAAGCAAACGGCCCATTGGCCTCGCGGTAGGCCACGATAGCCTCCGCCTTGGCCTTGCCAATGCCGTTCAGCTCCTTTTGCAGGGTGAGTGCATCCGCCGTGTTCAAGTCCAGCCTTGGCGCCTGCTGTGTCTGGGCCTGGGCCACCACCGGCACCGGTTCGGGCACAGCCATGGTGCTGGCCGGGGCGGCGCTCAGGGAGAACGACAGACTGGCGAACAGCGGCAGCAGCAGGTACGACAGAACGTTATTGCGCATGGTCAACACTCCTTGGGTTGGTCATTTTCCAGCAACCGCTTTCCTTCGGCTGCGCAACCAACCCTAGCGGGTAAGCCGGCCGCACAATACCCAACCTCCCCGGCGAATGGTTACCGAATCGGTCAGCAAAACGCTCAACTTCGCCCACCCATCAACCGTGGCCGTTTACGCCCCGCTCGGCCCGGCCCTGAACGCACAAGGCCCTGGCCCTGAACCTGTAGCCAAATCCCCGTTTGTCCGATACCCGCTGCCCACCACTGCCCGGCCATTCTCCTACAACGCCCGCCGAACAAGGCCCGCCCGGTAAACCGCCCTCCCCCAGTCGGTGAGCTTCCCCCCGGCAAACTGGCACGCCATTGCTCGCCTGCTAGATTTCTTGAGCAATGGAAACCGGCCTGCTTCAAGGACCCGAGCAAGAGGATCACTGCCGTGCCCCTCAAGACCCTGACTGTTTTCGGTACCCGCCCAGAAGCCATCAAGATGGCCCCGCTAGCCCTGCAATTGGCGCAGGACAGCCGCTTCGAAGCCCGCGTGTGCGTCACCGGCCAGCACCGGCAAATGCTCGATCAGGTGCTGGAGCTGTTCGGCATCAGCCCCGATTACGACTTGAACATCATGAAAGCCGGCCAGGACCTGACCGGTGTGACCACTGCCATCTTGCAAGGCATCCGACCGGTGCTGGCCACGTTCAAGCCCGACGTGGTGCTGGTACACGGCGACACCGCCACCACCTTTGCCACCACTCTGGCGGCTTACTACCAGCAAATCCCCATTGCCCATGTTGAGGCCGGCCTGCGCACCAACAACCTGTATTCACCCTGGCCCGAAGAAGGCAACCGGCGCCTGACCGGGGCCCTTGCCGCGCTGCACTTCGCGCCCACCGCCACCTCGCGCGACAACCTGTTGCGCGAAGGCACCGACCCGGCGCACATCTTCACCACCGGCAACACCGTGATCGACGCCTTGCTGGAGGTGGAGCAAAAGCTGCAAAGCCCCGCGCTGAAGGCCCGTTTCGCCAGCCACTTCAGCTACCTGGCAGCCGAGCGCCGGCTGTTGCTGGTCACCGGCCACCGGCGCGAGAACTTTGGTGGCGGCTTCGAGCGCATCTGCCAGGCCCTGGTGCAGATTGCGCGGCAATTCCCCGAGTTGGACGTGGTGTACCCGGTGCACCTCAACCCCAACGTACGCGAGCCGGTCAACCGGCTGTTGGGGGATGTAAGCAACATCCACCTTGTCGAACCGCTGGATTACCTGCCGTTCGTTTACCTCATGACCCGGGCCTATGTAATTCTGACCGACTCGGGCGGCATTCAGGAGGAAGCACCGGCCCTGGGCAAACCGGTGCTGGTGATGCGCGACACAACCGAGCGCCCGGAAGCCGTGGCGGCAGGTACGGTCAAGCTGGTGGGCACCGAAGTGGCATCGATTGTGCGGGCGTTGAGTACCTTGCTGACCGATGAGGCGGCGTATCGCGAAATGAGCTTCGCCCATAACCCCTATGGCGATGGCAAAGCCTGCGCGCGCATACGCGAAGCCCTGGCCACCTGGACCACCCCCCACCGCTCAATGTAGGAGCGGGTTCACCCGCGAATACGATAGCCGCGACACCCCTGCCCCCCAGTAAAAACTGGCCAGCGGCCCACCCCGACCTGTGCCCCCCCGCTCGGCGTAGGAGCGGGTTCACCCGCGAATAC
>NZ_JAUHUI010000072.1:0-12608 GCF_030418155.1 Pseudomonas sp. 2,4-D | reverse complement strand
GCAGCCTCAGCTCGAGGCTGCGCCGGGCCGGCGATACCCGATTCCAGTGCAGGTGCCTGGGTGCCTGCCGTTTTTCCGTGCCGACGTGAATGGCCCGTATTCCAAAGGAGTGACACCATGCTGGTGATGCGCCCCGCGCAAATGGCTGATCTGAACGACGTGCAGCGCATGGCTGCAGACAGCCCCATTGGTGTCACCTCGCTGCCGGACGACACTGCTCGTCTGGGCGACAAGATTGCCGCCTCTGAGACATCCTTCGCCGCCGAGGTCAGCTTCAACGGTGAAGAGAGTTACTTTTTCGTGCTTGAAGACAGCGAAACAGGCAAGTTGGCCGGCTGCTCGGCCATCGTCGCTTCGGCCGGCTACTCTGAGCCGTTCTACAGTTTTCGTAACGAAACATTCGTGCACGCCTCACGCGAGCTGAAGATACACAACAAGATCCATGTGCTGTCGCTGTGCCACGATCTGACCGGCAACAGCCTGCTGACCAGCTTCTATGTGGCGCCTGAGCTGGTGAACAGTGGCTGGGCCGAGCTCAACTCGCGCGGCCGGCTGCTGTTCATGGCTGCGCACCCGGAGCGCTTTGCCGATTCGGTGGTGACCGAAATCGTCGGCTTCAGCGACGAGCAGGGTGAATCGCCGTTCTGGGATGCCATTGGCCGCAACTTCTTCGACCTCAACTATGCCGACGCCGAGCGCCTGTGCGGTCTGAAGAGCCGTACCTTTCTCGCCGAGCTGATGCCGCATTACCCGATCTATGTGCCGTTGTTGCCAGACCTGGCGCAGGAAGCCATGGGCCAGGTACATCCGCGGGCGCAGATCACCTTCGACATACTCATGCGCGAAGGCTTCGAGACCGAGCACTACATCGACATCTTCGACGGCGGCCCGACCCTGCATGCGCGCACCTCTGGCATCCGCTCGATCGCCCAGAGCCGGGTGGTGCCGGTGAAGATCGAAGAGGCCCCGGCCAAAGGCGGTCGCCCGTACCTGGTGTGCAACGGCCTGTTGCAGGACTACCGCGCGGTGTTGCTGGACCTGGACTGGGTGCCTGGCAAGCCGGTCAGCCTGAGCGTGGCAGCAGCCGACGCGCTGGGCGTGGGCGAGGGCGCCAGCGTGCGCCTGGTCGCGGTTTGAGGTCTGGCAACAGACGTTTCGGGGTTGATGCGTTAGCAGAGTTTCGCGCCGGCCGATGCCGCCGCACAAGGAGATAGCATGATCGTTCGTCCTGTACGCAGCAGCGATTTGCCTGCGTTGATCGAATTGGCACGCAGCACCGGCACCACCGGGCTGACCACGCTGCCGGCCAACGAAGAGCGCCTGGGGCATCGCGTTGGTTGGGCGGAAAAAAGCTTTCGTGGCGAAGCTGAGCGTGGCGACACCGATTACCTGTTCGTGCTGGAAAACGACGAAGGTCTGGTGGTGGGCATCAGTGCCATCGCCGGCGCCGTCGGCCTGCGTGAGCCCTGGTACAACTATCGGGTCGGCCTGACTGTCAGCGCCTCGCAGGAGCTGAAGATCTACCGCGAAATCCCGACGCTGTTCCTGGCCAACGACCTGACCGGCAACTCCGAGCTGTGCTCGCTGTTCCTGCGCAGCGACCATCGCTCCGGCCTCAATGGCCGCCTGCTGTCACGCGCGCGCATGCTGTTCATTGCCGAGTTCCCGGAGCTGTTCGGCAAGAAGATCATTGCCGAAATGCGCGGCATGTCTGACGAGCAGGGCCGTTCGCCGTTCTGGGAAAGCCTGGGCCGGCATTTCTTCAAGATGGAGTTCAGCCAGGCCGACTACCTCACTGGTGTGGGCAACAAGTCGTTCATCGCCGAGCTGATGCCCAAGTTCCCGCTGTACACCTGCTTCCTGTCCGAGGCGGCGCGCAACGTGATCGGCCGTGTGCACAAAGACACCGAGCCGGCGCTGGCCATGCTCAAGCAGGAGGGCTTCAACTACCAGGGCTACGTCGACATCTTCGATGCCGGCCCGGCCATCGAGTGTGACACTGCCAAGATCCGCGCCGTGCGCGAGAGCCAGACCCTGGTGCTGGCGGTAGGTACGCCAGGCGATGACGCGACCCCTTTCATCATCCACAACCGCAAGCGCGACGATTGCCGCATCACTGCTGCACCTGCACGGTTGGCCGCCGGCACCCTGGTGGTCGACCCGTTGACCGCCAAGCGCCTGCGCATGGGCGTCGGCGACAATGTACGCGCGGTGCCGCTGTCGGCCAGCCGGGAGGCCCAGTAAATGACCACGCATTACATCGCAGGCAATTGGCAGACCGGCCAGGGCGAAACCCTGCAGTCGCTTAACCCGGTGACCCAGGCCGTGATCTGGCAAGGGCAGGGCGCTGACGCCAGCCAGGTCGACGCTGCCGTGCAGGCCGCGCGGCAGGCCTTTCCGGCCTGGGCGCAATTGAGCCTGGAGGCACGTATCGATGTGCTGGAGAAGTTTGCCGCGCAGCTGAAAGTGCATGCCGAGGCGATGGCCCAGTGCATTGGCGAGGAAACCGGGAAGCCGCTGTGGGAATCTGCGACTGAAGTCACCAGCATGATCAACAAGGTGGCGATTTCAGTACAGAGCTACCGCGAGCGCACCGGCGAAAAGAGTGGTCCGCTGGCCGATGCCACGGCTGTTCTGCGGCACAAGCCTCACGGCGTCGTGGCGGTGTTCGGCCCTTACAATTTCCCCGGGCACCTGCCCAATGGCCATATCGTGCCGGCGCTGCTGGCAGGCAACTGCGTGGTGTTCAAGCCCAGCGAGCTGACCCCCAAGGTCGCTGAGCTTACCGTCAACTGCTGGATTGCTGCCGGCCTGCCGGCGGGTGTGCTGAACCTGGTGCAGGGCGCACGTGAAACCGGTGTGGCGCTGGCCGCCAACCCAGGTATCGATGGCCTGTTCTTCACCGGCTCCAGCCGCACCGGCAACCTGCTGCATCAACAGTTCGCAGGGCGCCCAGACAAGATCCTGGCCCTGGAAATGGGGGGTAACAACCCGCTCGTGGTGGACGAGGTCAAGGACCTCGATGCGGCGGTGTATACCATTATCCAGTCGGCGTTCATTTCCGCCGGCCAACGCTGCACCTGCGCGCGGCGCCTGCTGGTACCGCAAGGCGCCTGGGGTGATGCGCTGATCGCGCGCCTGGTCGAGGTGTGCAAAACCATCACGGTGGGGGCGTTCGATGAACAGCCGGCGCCTTTCATGGGTTCGGTGATTTCGCTGCAGGCGGCTCGGGCGCTGCTTGCGGCCCAGGTTGAACTGGCCGCCAAAGGTGGCGTGAAACTGCTGGAAATGACTCAGCCACAGGCCGATGCTGCACTGCTGACCCCGGGTATTGTCGATGTCACCGCCGTGGCTGACCGCCCGGACGAAGAGTTTTTCGGCCCGCTGCTGCAGGTGATCCGCTACGCCGACTTCGATGCTGCCATCGATGAAGCCAACAACACCCAGTATGGCTTGGCCGCCGGGTTATTGTCTGATTCGCGAGCCCGCTACCAGTACTTCTGGCTGCGCAGTCGCGCTGGCATCGTCAACTGGAACAAACAGCTGACGGGGGCTGCCAGCAGCGCGCCGTTCGGTGGTGTGGGTGCCAGTGGCAACCATCGCGCCAGTGCCTATTACGCGGCCGACTACTGCGCTTACCCCGTGGCTTCGCTGGAGACCGCCAGCCTTGCCTTGCCGGCGACCCTGACGCCGGGCGTCACCCTATAACAACAGGTCACGGAGCCTAGCCGATGAAATCCTATGAAGTGAATTTTGATGGCCTGGTGGGGCCTACCCACAACTATGGCGGCCTGTCTTACGGTAACGTGGCTTCGCAGAGCAACAGCCAGCAGGCGTCCAACCCGCGTGAGGCAGCGCGCCAGGGCCTGGCGAAAATGAAAGCGCTGGCCGACATGGGCTTCAAGCAGGGAGTTCTGGCGCCACAAGAGCGCCCGGACGTGGCGGCGCTGCGCCGCCTGGGGTTCAGTGGTAGCGATGCCGAAGTTATCCAGCGTGCCGCCCGCGAGGCCATGCCGTTGCTGGTGGCCAGTTGCTCGGCCTCGAGCATGTGGGTGGCCAACGCCGCGACAGTCAGCCCCAGTGCCGACACTGCTGACGGTCGTGTGCACTTCACCGCCGCCAACCTCAACTGCAAATATCACCGCAGCATCGAGCACCCGACCACCAGCCGCGTGCTGGGCGCCATGTTCAACGACGAGAAACACTTTGCCCACCACGCAGCGCTGCCTGCCGTGGCACAGTTCGGTGACGAGGGCGCGGCCAACCACACGCGCTTCTGCCGCGCCTATGGCGAGGCTGGCGTGGAGTTCTTTGTCTACGGCCGCAGCGCCTTCGACAGCCGTTACCCGGCGCCACAGAAGTACCCGGCCCGGCAAACCCTGGAGGCCTCTCAGGCTGTGGCCCGGCTGCACGGCCTGAGCGATGACGGTGTGGTCTACGCTCAACAGAACCCGGCGGTGATCGACCAGGGTGTGTTCCACAATGATGTGATTTCGGTAGGTAACGGCGAGGTGCTGTTCTACCACGAGGACGCGTTTCTCGATACCGACGGGGTACTTGGGCAGCTGCGAGCTAAACTGGCCAGCAAGGGTGGCAACTTCCAGGCCATCTGCGTGCCCAGGGCAGCGGTGGCGGTGGAGGACGCAGTGCGATCCTACCTGTTCAACAGCCAGCTGCTCAGCCGCGACGATGGTTCCATGCTGTTGGTCGTGCCGGAAGAGTGCCGCAACAACGAGCGGGTCTGGGACTATCTGGGCCAGCTGACCAGCCAGGGAGGCCCGGTGAAGGAGGTCAAGGTGTTCGACCTCAAGCAAAGCATGCAAAACGGCGGCGGCCCGGCCTGCCTGCGTTTGCGCGTGGCTTTGAAGGAAGCGGAGCTGGCGGCGGTCAACCAAGGCGTTATCATGACGGCCTCGCTGTATGACACGCTGCTGCAGTGGGTCGACAGGCACTACCGCGATCGCCTTGGCGAAGCAGACCTGGCTGACCCGCAACTGCTGGTGGAATGCCGTACGGCACTGGACGAATTGACCCAGATCCTGAAGTTGGGCTCGGTGTATCCGTTCCAACGCCAACCTTGAAGAGAGACTCTGTAATGACCGACGCCTTGCGCCTGATCCTCGAAGATGAAGACGGCACCCAGCTGGAAACTTCCTGCACCCGCTTTGCTGTGGTCTGGCAAGGCAAGGAAGTGTGGATTCAGCAGGACGGCCGTGGCCAACTGCTGATCGGCGTGGATGTCGAGGAAGACGACACCGAGTATGCCAACTTGCTGCTGCGCCCGATGGCCACCAACCTGGTCAGCCTGCAGCTGGAAATGGAACCGGCAGAACTTGGCGAAGACGACGATCACGTTCATGGCCCTGACTGCGGCCACCACCACTAAGGAAGTACCTATGCTCGCCCTTGGCAAATTGCTTGAGCTGACCCTCACCGATCACGAACCGGCCGAGAAGACCCAAGTGACACCCAAGGGCGCGCGTTTGCGGTGGCTGGGAGAGGGCGCGCTTGAAGTGCGTCCGGCTGAAAGCGAAGATTGCGGGCTGGACTTGCTGTTGTCCGCCGGCATTCATGGCAACGAAACAGCGCCGATCGAGTTGCTCGAGCGGCTGCTGCACGGCGTGGCCAACGGCAAGATCAAACCCAGGGCACGGGTGCTGTTCCTGTTCGGCAACCCGGCGGCGATCCGCAAGGGCGAGCGCTTTATCGAACAGGACATCAACCGCTTGTTCAATGGCCGCCATGAGCTGTCCAGCGGCTTCGAAGCATTGCGTGCCGCCGAGCTGGAACAGTTCGCCCGGGTGTTCTTCAGCAAGCCGGGTCGCAACCGCCTGCATTACGACCTGCATACTGCCATCCGTGGTTCGAAGATCGAGCAATTCGCCTTGTACCCTTATAAAGAGGGGCGCAAGCATTCCCGTCGCGAACTGGCGCGCCTGGCGGCGGCAGGTATGGAAGCGGTGCTGCTGCAAAGCAAGTCGTCCATCACCTTCAGCGCGTTCACCTACGAACAGCTGGATGCGGAAGCCTTCACCCTCGAGCTGGGCAAGGCCCGTCCGTTCGGCCAGAACGACCAGGTCAACCTCGACAAGCTCGAAGAGCGGCTGATCCGCATCATCGAGGCTACCGAGCCAGAGGGCGAAAGTTCGCTGGATGGCCTGCAGCTGTTCAGTGTTTCCCGCGAAATCATCAAGCACAGCGACAGTTTTCACCTGCACTTGCCGGCGGACATCGAAAACTTCTCCGAGCTGAGCAAGGGTTACCTGCTGGCTGAAGACCTGGCCGAGATGCGCTGGGTGGTCGAGGAGGAGGGGGCGCGCATCATCTTCCCCAACCCCAAGGTGAAGAACGGCTTGCGCGCGGGGATTCTCATTGTGCCGGATTCGGGGCAGCGGCTGGGGTGATGGGGGAGGTGGCGCGCGTTCCGGCGCGCCACATGGGCTCGCTCAGTAGTAAGTGCGCACTGGCAGGCCCAGCTCCATTCGCAGCGCGTTTTCGTTGAAGGGTGATGGGTTGGTGTCGGTTGGCGCCGTGTCGGGGTTATTGTCGAAATCGTACAGAAGGCCGCTCGGCAGGCCAATTGCTTGCAGGTGAGCATTGTCGACCTGGATCTGCCTGCGATCGAGAGTGCTGATTGAACTGTGCCCAGGTACCGTCGTACCGTTGAAGGCGCTATACGCCTCGCACAAGCAACGGTAAAAGTCGAGCAGCGGCAAATTGTCGCTGCCCGAGCGAGTCAGGTTGAGTGCCAGGTCTCCGCCCTCGGCAGGCAAGCCGGCCACCCACTCCAGTTTACTGTCTCGTCGCAGGTAATGGTCGTTGTCGGTCGGGTCTGAGGTGTAGACGTCGAAACGGGTGGCTAGAGGTGTTTCGGTAACCCTTATCCACGACCGTTTTGCCAGCTGTGTCAGAAGTTGCTGGCCGCAATGTGTGTGGCAAAGAAAAACCAGGTGGTTGTGGACGGCCTGTTTGAAGGTGTCGCTGCCTCGTATGTCGAGTGTATTGCTGGCGAGTGCGGTGAGCGGGGCGGAGAGTGGCTGCTCGAAGCGGGCGTCACCCGCCTGGTTGCGGGCATAGATGACTGATTCATGTGGGTCGTCGACCAGAATATAGCCGTCGACTCCCAGGATATGACCGCCCATACCGCGGCTCGCCGAGCCGCGCTTGATGAATGTCAGCCCCGGGCCCACGTTGATCTGTGCATCGCCACTGCCGGTGAAGACCTCGGTGATGCCGCCGCCGGTGGTGATGTGCGCACGGCCCTCTGCGGCCTGGATGATCACGGGCGTCTTCACTTCCTCCGCCACGCGGACGTTGGCCTCACCCTTTGCCGTTCTGATGATGAGGGTCTGTCTTTGCGTAGGTGCGAGGACGAACCTCTTGTTGCCGACTGTGGCTTTCAGGTGGCAATCGTAGAGGGAAATGTCGATATCGACTGCCGAGGAATGGGTCTGAATCACCATGTGGTGCTTGCCCGGGATCTGGCCCTGATCGAACCATACCTGTTCCAGAAGGACGTCTATTTTGTCGTCCCGGTATTCGTAGAAACGATGAACGGCTTGGCCATCGATGGACGTGTCTGCCCGCTGTTGAAAACCGCTGGTCCTGCCAGAAATGAAATAGACGGGGTTGGGGTGCATGAGAAGGCTCGCTTGCTGTGAATGGGGGGCGGCAGTTGTCGCCGTGGCTAAAGCTAAAGGGTTGTGCAGGCGAGGAGTGGTACTTATCTAGGGACAAGGTGAATGAGAAGGGGGGCGTTGTGACAAGGCGCTGAACCGTATAGCCTCCACTTTGATGCCCGAGATGACGATTTCATGGCGATTGACCGTTTCGGGCGTATAAACACACTGCATCCGCCGTTCAGGCTGGATATAATGGCGCCCTTTGCCGTCGTTTCGTCGATGCGACGTATCAGCCCAAACGGCCGCCGTTTCCGTGGAAGAACCTATGAAAAGCGCAGAAATCCGTGAAGCCTTCCTTCGCTTCTTCGAAGAGCAGGGACATACCCGAGTCGCCTCCAGTTCGCTGATCCCGAACAACGACCCGACCCTGCTGTTCACCAACGCAGGCATGAACCAGTTCAAGGACTGCTTCCTCGGTGCGGAGAAGCGCGCCTACACGCGTGCTGTCAGCAGCCAGAAGTGCGTGCGTGCCGGTGGCAAGCACAACGACCTGGAAAACGTCGGTTACACCGCGCGTCACCATACCTTCTTCGAAATGCTGGGCAACTTCAGCTTCGGCGACTATTTCAAGCGCGACGCCATTACCTTCGCCTGGACCTTCCTGACGTCTGAGCAGTGGCTGAACCTGCCCAAGGAAAAGCTCTGGGTCACCGTCTACGCCACCGACGACGAAGCCTACGACATCTGGACCAAGGAAGTCGGCGTGCCGGCCGAGCGCATGGTGCGCATTGGCGATAACAAGGGCGCCCCGTACGCCTCCGACAACTTCTGGACCATGGGCGATACCGGCCCGTGCGGCCCGTGCACCGAGATCTTCTACGATCACGGCCCGGATATCTGGGGTGGCCCACCTGGCTCGCCAGAAGAAGACGGTGACCGCTACATCGAGATCTGGAACAACGTCTTCATGCAGTTCAACCGCACTGCCGACGGTGTGTTGCACCCGCTGCCAGCGCCGTCGGTGGACACCGGCATGGGCCTGGAGCGTGTCAGCGCCGTGCTGCAGCACGTGCATTCGAACTACGAGATCGACCTGTTCCAGAACCTGCTGGCTGCCGCAGCCAAGGCCATCGGTTGCAGCAATGACGGCCAGGCCTCGCTGAAAGTGGTCGCCGACCACATCCGTTCGTGCGGCTTCCTGATTGCCGACGGCGTGCTGCCGTCCAACGAAGGCCGTGGCTACGTGCTGCGCCGCATCATTCGCCGCGCTTGCCGTCACGGCAACAAGCTGGGCGCCAAGGGCAGCTTCTTCTACCAGATCGTTGCCGCACTGGCCGCTGAAATGGGCGAAGCCTTCCCGGAGCTGAAGAGCCAGCAAGCGCACATCGAGCGCGTGCTCAAGGCCGAAGAAGAGCAGTTCGCCAAGACCCTGGAACAGGGCCTGCGTATCCTCGAGCAAGACCTGGCCCAGCTGAAAGGCGACGTGGTACCGGGCGACGTGGTGTTCAAGCTGTACGACACCTATGGCTTCCCGATGGACCTGACTGCCGACATCGCTCGTGAGCGTGAGCTGACCATCGACGAAGCCGGCTTCGAGCGTGAAATGGACGCCCAGCGTGAGCGCGCCCGCTCCGCCAGCGCCTTCGGCATGGATTACAACAGCCTGGTCAAGGTCGACAGCGCCACCGAGTTCCTCGGTTACGACGCCACCGAGGGCCAGGGCAAGATCATCGCCCTGTACAAGGACGGCCAATCCGTTGACCAGCTGGGTGAAGGCGAGCAGGGCGTTGTGGTGCTCGACCGCACGCCGTTCTACGCCGAGTCCGGTGGTCAGGTCGGTGACAGCGGCTTCCTGCAGGCGGGTGCTGCACGCTTCGACGTGCGTGATACCACCAAGACCGGCGGCGCCTTCCTGCACCACGGCGTGGTGGCCAGCGGTGCGCTGCTGATCGGTTCGCCAGTCGAGGCCAAGGTCGATGCCGACGTACAGCACGCCACCTCGTTGAATCACTCCGCCACCCACCTGCTGCACGAAGCATTGCGCCAGGTACTGGGCGAGCACGTACAGCAGAAGGGCTCGCTGGTCGACAGCCAGCGCCTGCGTTTCGACTTCAGCCACTTCGAAGCGGTGAAGCCGGAGCAGATCAAGCAGCTGGAAGACATCGTCAACCGCGAGATTCGCAAGAACACCCCGGTTGAAACCGAACTGACCGACATCGAAACTGCCAAGGCCAAAGGCGCAATGGCGCTGTTCGGTGAGAAATACGGCGACACCGTGCGTGTGCTGAGCATGGGCGGTGATTTTTCGGTGGAATTGTGCGGCGGTATCCACGCCAAGCGCACCGGTGACATCAGCCTGTTCAAGATCATCAGCGAAGGCGGCGTAGCCTCTGGCGTGCGCCGTATCGAAGCCGTAACCGGTGCCGCTGCGCTGGCCTACCTGAACGCTGCCGAAGAGCAGGTCAAGGAAGCCGCGCAACTGGTCAAGGGTAACCGCGACAACCTGATCGACAAGCTGTCGGCTGTGCTTGAGCGCAACCGCCAGCTGGAGAAGCAGCTGGAACAGCTGCAGGCCAAGGCCGCCAGCGCCGCCGGGGATGATCTCTCCAACGCGGCCGTTGAGGTCAAGGGTGCCAAGGTCCTCGCCGCCCGCCTGGATGGGCAGGATGGCAAGGCTCTGCTGGCCCTGGTCGATCAGCTGAAGAACAAGCTCGGCCACGCAGTGATCCTGCTGGGCAGCGAGCATGAGGGCAAGGTTGTGCTGGTGGCCGGCGTGACCAAGGACCTCTCCAGCCAACTCAAGGCTGGCGATCTGATGAAACAAGCCGCTGCGGCGGTGGGTGGCAAGGGCGGTGGCCGTCCGGACATGGCCCAGGGTGGTGGCGTCGACGTCGCTGCCCTGAACCAGGCCCTGGCGCTGGCCGTGCCATTCGCAGAGCAGGGACTTTGAGATGAAGGGGGGATGGTCTAGTGGCCACACAGGCCACTCCCGTCCACCTCTTCATGTTGGATTGTTTTTTGGGGCCCTGTATGGGCTGAGGCACCATTGAAATGGCGTTGATCGTACAGAAATTTGGCGGCACCTCTGTCGGTTCCATCGAGCGGATCGAGCAGGTAGCCGAAAAGGTCAAGAAACACCGTGAAGCGGGCGACGACCTGGTGGTTGTGCTGTCGGCCATGAGCGGTGAAACCAATCGCCTGATCGACCTGGCCAAGCAGATCACCGATCAGCCGGTTCCTCGTGAACTGGACGTGATCGTGTCGACGGGTGAGCAGGTCACCATTGCCCTGCTGACCATGGCCTTGATCAAGCGTGGTGTGCCAGCGGTGTCCTACACCGGCAACCAGGTGCGTATCCTCACCGACAGCTCGCACAACAAGGCGCGCATTCTGCAAATCGACGACCAGAAGATTCGTGCCGACCTCAAGGAAGGCCGCGTGGTCGTGGTTGCAGGCTTCCAGGGTGTCGACGAGCACGGCAGCATCACTACCCTGGGGCGTGGTGGCTCCGATACCACCGGCGTGGCCCTGGCGGCGGCGCTGAAGGCTGATGAGTGCCAGATCTACACTGATGTCGATGGCGTCTACACCACCGACCCGCGCGTCGTGCCACAGGCTCGTCGTCTGGAGAAGATCACCTTCGAAGAGATGCTGGAAATGGCCAGCCTCGGTTCCAAGGTGCTGCAGATCCGTTCGGTGGAGTTCGCCGGCAAGTACAACGTTCCGCTGCGCGTGCTGCACAGCTTCAAGGAGGGTCCGGGTACCCTCATTACCATTGATGAAGAGGAATCCATGGAACAGCCGATCATTTCCGGTATCGCCTTCAACCGTGATGAAGCAAAGCTGACCATTCGCGGCGTGCCGGATACCCCGGGCGTGGCCTTCAAGATCCTCGGCCCGATCAGCGCTTCGAACATCGAAGTCGACATGATCGTGCAGAACGTTGCTCACGATAACACCACCGACTTCACCTTCACCGTGCACCGCAACGAGTACGAGAAGGCGCAGAGCGTGCTGGAAAACACCGCGCGCGAAATCGGTGCCCGTGAAGTGATCGGCGACACCAAGATCGCCAAGGTCTCGATCGTTGGCGTCGGCATGCGTTCGCATGCCGGTGTTGCCAGCTGCATGTTCGAAGCCCTGGCCAAGGAGAGCATCAACATCCAGATGATTTCCACTTCCGAGATCAAGGTTTCTGTGGTGCTCGAAGAGAAGTACCTGGAGCTGGCCGTACGCGCGCTGCATACCGCGTTCGATCTGGATGCTCCTGCCCGACAGGGCGAGTAAGGCGCTGCCTGGAAGGGCGCGGCTTGCCGCGCCCTTCGCGTTTCTGCTCGCCGCGCAGGTCCTGTCCTGCCTTGTGCGGCGAGTAACCGGGGCCATGGTCGTCGTCCGCGACCCGGGCCCGATATCCAAGACTGTTACCCCTGAATGTTTTGCGTAAGGAGAAAGCTATGTTGATTCTGACTCGTCGGTGCGCCGAGAGCCTGATCATTGGAGATGGCGAGATCACCGTGACGGTGCTTGGCGTCAAAGGCAACCAGGTGCGTATTGGCGTGAGCGCCCCGAAAGAAGTGGCAGTTCACCGCGAGGAAATCTACCTGCGGATCAAGAAGGAGAAGGATGAAGAGCCAAGCCTTTAATTTTTTTGAAGTTTTTTTCAAAAAAAGGGTTGCAAAGGTGAAAGAGGTTCTTTAATATTCGCCTCGTGTTGCGGTGAGGTGGCCGAGTGGCCGAAGGCGCTCCCCTGCTAAGGGAGTATACCTCATAAGGGTATCGGGGGTTCGAATCCCCCCTTCACCGCCATTATTTGCGTAGGGCGCTGTAAACGGTAGGAGCGCTAAGTAGTTATTTTATAACGAAAAGCTTCTTGCAAAAATGTTTCAGCGACCTATAATGCGCGGCAAGACACGGACTCATAGCTCAGCTGGATAGAGTACTCGGCTACGAACCGAGCGGTCGCAGGTTCGAATCCTGCTGAGTCCG
>NZ_JAUHUI010000071.1:0-13386 GCF_030418155.1 Pseudomonas sp. 2,4-D | reverse complement strand
GTGGTGGGTGATGACGGGATCGAACCGCCGACCCTCTGCTTGTAAGGCAGATGCTCTCCCGGCTGAGCTAATCACCCTCGCGATGTTGCTTGTTGCGTTTGCTTCGCTGAGGCCGCGAAATTTACGCAGGTGGCGAAGCTAAGTCAATAGCCCCATTGAATTTTTTTCAAAAAAGCAACGTGAGGTTATTGCCTGTGCCGGCCTCTTCGCGGGTAAAACCGCTCCTACAACGGTTAATGGCCGACCGTAGGAGCGGGTTTACCCGTGAAGAGCCGGCGCAGTTTAAACAAGGTGCTCAGGTATAGATCATCTTGCGGGTCATGCCGCCATCGACCACAAACTCCTGGCCGGTGACAAATGCCGCCTGGCGTGACAGCAACCAGGCAACCATGGCCGCGACATCTTCCACAGTCCCTACCCTGCCCGTTGGATGCTGGGCATGGTCAGCTTCGCTCAACGGCTCGGCACGGCGCTGCGACGGATCACGGGCATCGATCCAGCCCGGGCTCACCGCATTGACGCGAATCTCCGGGCCCAGGCTCATGGCCAGGGCATGTGTCAAAGCCACCAGGCCGCCCTTGCTTGCCGCGTAAGCCTCGGTGTCGGGTTCGGACTGCCGAGCACGGGTAGAGGTCAGGTTGACGATCGCCCCATTGTGCGCGCGCAGGTACGGCGCACAATGCTTGGCCAGCAGCATGGGGCCGCTGAGGTTTACCCCCAGCACCCGGTTCCATTGGGCCAGGCTCAGGCTTTCCAGCGTCTGGTTGTGCGGGTTGGCAATGGCCGCATTGCACACCAGCGCGTCCAGCCGGCCGAACTGCCCGAGCACTTCGGACACTCCGGCACTGACCTGGGCCTCGTCGGCAACGTCCATGGTGATGAACCAGGCGTTGTCGCCCAACGCCTTGGCCACTTTGGTACCACGCTGGCGGTCCAGATCACTCAGCACCACTTGCCAGCCTTCGCAGATCAGCCATGCGGCAATGCCCAGACCAATGCCGCGGGCCGCGCCCGTGACCAAGGCTACCCGGCCATTGTGGCCCGGGGTGCTGCCGCTGATTTCGATCACAACGCCGCCAGCCCGCGCGCCAGGTCAGCCTGCAGGTCGGCCACGTCTTCCAGGCCCACGGCAACGCGGATCAGGCTGTCGCGGATACCAGCCGCTTCACGCTCCTGCGGCGACAGGCGACCGTGTGAGGTGGTCGCCGGATGAGCGATGGTGGTTTTGCTGTCACCCAGGTTGGTAGTGATGGAAATCACACGGGTAGCGTCGATGAAACGCCACGCGCCCTCTTTGCCACCCTTGACCTCGAAGCTGACCACTGCACCAAAACCGCTCATCTGGCGCTTGGCCAGTTCGTGCTGCGGGTGACTGGGCAGGCCGGCGTAATGCACCTTTTCCACGCCGTCCTGCTGCTCAAGCCATTCGGCCAGGGCCTGAGCGCTTTCGCAGTGTGCACGCATACGCAGGCGCAGCGTTTCCAGGCCCTTGGTGAAGATCCAGGCGTTGAACGGGCTGAGGGTTGGACCTGCTGTTCGCAGGAAACCCACCACTTCTTTCATTTGCTCGGTACGGCCGGCAACCACACCGCCCATGCAGCGGCCCTGGCCGTCGATGAACTTGGTGGCCGAGTGGAACACAATGTCGGCACCCAGCTTCAGCGGCTGCTGCAACGCCGGGGTACTGAAACAGTTGTCCACCACCAGCATGGCACCCTGAGCATGGGCGATTTCGCTGAGCGCAGTGATATCGACCAACTCGGCCAGTGGGTTGGAGGGCGATTCGACGATCAGCAGCTTGGTGTTGGCCTTGATGGCCTTTTCCCAACCGGTGAGGTCGACCAGTGGCACGTAGTCCACTTGTACGCCAAAGCGCTTGAAGTACTTCTCGAACAGGCTGATGGTAGAGCCGAATACGCTCTGCGACACCAGCACATGGTCACCGGCGCTGCACAGCGACATGACCACGGCCAGGATCGCCGCCATGCCGGTGGACGTACCCACGGCCTGTTCGGCACCTTCCATGGCCGCCAGGCGCTCCTCGAAGGCACGCACCGATGGGTTGGTGTAGCGCGAATAGACGTTGCCCGGCGTTTCGCCGGCAAAGCGCGCAGCAGCATCGGCTGCCGTGCGGAACACATAGCTGGAGGTCAGGAACAGCGCTTCGCTGTGCTCGCCTTCCGGGGTACGGTTTTGACCAGCGCGAACCGCCAGGGTGTCGAAACCGACACCCTCGAGGTCACTGTCCAGTCGCCCGGCATCCCATTGATCCGTCATGCCGTCGCTCCCAAAATCAGTTGTTGTAAAGGTCGATGATCGCGCTGACGGCCTGGTTCTTGACCTTGGCCAGGTCATTACGGGCCTGCTCGATGCGGTCGAGGTAGGCTTCGTCGATATCGCCAGTGACGTACTCACCGTTGAACACCGCGCAATCGAACTGCTCGATCTTGATCTTGCCGCCGCCGACCGAGTCGATCAGGTCTGGCAGGTCCTGATAGACCAGCCAATCGGCGCCAATCAACTCACCCACCTGTTCGGTGGTGCGGTTGTGGGCGATCAGTTCGTGAACACTCGGCATGTCGATGCCGTAGACGTTGGGGTAGCGTACTGCAGGGGCCGCGGAGCAGAAGTAGACATTCTTGGCGCCGGCTTCGCGGGCCATCTGGATGATCTGCTTGCAGGTGGTGCCGCGCACGATCGAATCGTCCACCAGCATCACATTCTTGCCGCGGAACTCCAGCTCGATGGCGTTGAGCTTCTGACGCACCGACTTCTTGCGCGCGGCCTGACCGGGCATGATGAAGGTACGGCCGATGTAACGGTTCTTGACGAAACCTTCGCGGAACTTGACGCCCAGCCGGTTGGCCAGTTCCAGCGCGGCAGTGCGACTGGTATCCGGGATCGGGATGACCACGTCGATATCATGATCGGGGCGCTCGCGCATGATCTTGTCGGCCAGCTTTTCACCCATGCGCAGACGCGCCTTGTACACCGAGACCCCATCGATGATCGAGTCCGGGCGCGCCAGGTAGACGTGCTCGAAGATGCACGGCTGCAACTTTGGCGATTCGGCGCACTGCTTGGTGAACAACTGGCCTTCTTCGGTGATGTAAACCGCTTCGCCCGGTGCCAGGTCGCGGATCAGGGTGAAGCCGAGCACGTCCAGGGCGACGCTTTCCGACGCGATCATGTATTCCACGCCTTCGTCGGTGTGACGCTGACCGAACACCACCGGGCGAATGCCATGGGGGTCGCGGAAACCGACGATGCCGTAGCCGGTGATCATGGCCACCACGGCGTAACCGCCAACGCAGCGGCTGTGCACATGGGAGACCGCAGCGAACACGTCTTCTTCGGTCGGCTGCAACTTGCCGCGCACCGCCAGTTCATGGGCGAACACGTTCAGCAGCACTTCCGAGTCGGAGTTGGTGTTGACGTGGCGCAGATCGGACTCGTAGATCTCCTTGGCCAACTGCTCGACGTTGGTCAGGTTGCCGTTGTGAGCCAGGGTGATGCCGTAAGGCGAGTTGACGTAGAACGGCTGGGCCTCGGCCGAGGTCGAGCTGCCCGCAGTCGGGTAGCGCACGTGGCCGATGCCGATGTTGCCAACCAGGCGCTGCATGTGGCGCTGCTGGAACACGTCGCGCACCAGGCCATTATCCTTGCGCAGGAACAACCGGCCGTCATGGCTGGTCACGATACCGGCAGCGTCCTGGCCGCGGTGCTGGAGGACCGTAAGCGCGTCATACAGCGCCTGATTGACGTTCGACTTACCGACGATACCGACGATGCCACACATGCGACGCAACCCCTACTTTGATGAAACTTGAGTGAATAGTGCTCAGGGCTTGGACGGCCCGAGCAACTGTTCCTTGAACGGAAGATCAGCCGGAGTGCTGATCAGCCCACTGGGCGTCCATTGGTCGGTGAAACCCAGAATCAGGTTTTTCGACCAGTCGGCGACCAAGAGAAATTGTGGTATCAGGCGTGATTCCTGCCACCAGGTGTCTTGTTGAACCGGCCCCAGGCTGATCAGGCCAATGGCCACCACTACCAGCAAGGCCCCGCGCGCAGCACCGAAGGCCATGCCCAGGAAACGATCGGTGCCGGACAGCCCGGTCACGCGGATCAGCTCACCGACAAGGAAGTTGACCATGGCCCCCACCAGCAAGGTGGCGACGAAAAGAATGGCGCAGCCAGCGATGATGCGCATCGATGGCGTCTGGATATAGCTCTCAAGATACACCGAGAGCGAACCGCCGAACATCCAGGCAACCGCACCGGCAATGATCCAGATGAGCAAGGACAAGGCCTCCTTGACGAAGCCGCGCTTGAGACTGATCAGTGTGGAGACGGCGATGATCGCGATGATCGCCCAATCAACCAAGGTAAATGCCACGGTGTTGCCTGCAGACGTTTGAGGCGGCGCATTTTACCAGAGCGGCGGGCCGGGAGTAAGCGGAATGTCAGCTGGATTGGTGTTGGGCCATTGGCAGGCAAACCCGCCCCGACAGGTTCTGGGTAAGCCTTGCAGCGGCACAGTACCTGCCGGCGCGGGCCCACCCGCGAATGGGCGGCCTAGCCGCCCCGGGGAATCAGCTGCGCTCAGGCTGGAAACGCACCACAAAGCCCTTGAGGCTGTTCTGACGATTGATGGCGTCACGCACGCGCTCGGCCTCGGCGCGCTCGATCAACGGCCCCACGTACACGCGGTTCATGCCGCCCGCCGTACGAATATAGGCGTTGTAACCCTGGCTACGCAGGGTTTGCTGCAGCTTTTCGGCTCCGGCGCGGTTGGACAGACTGGCCAGCTGGATCGACCAACTGACGGGCAGGCCATTGGCGTCGATCTTCGATGGCGCGGGAGGCGCTGGTGTTGCAGCAGCTTTGGCCTCCACCTTGGGCGCGGGCGCCTGCGGCTTGGGTGGCTGAACCTGCGCCTGGGTCTGTGGCGACGGGGTGATTGGCTGGCTGGGTGTACTCGCCGGCGCAGTGGCCTCGTCGATCACCACCGGCGCCTGCTGCGCCTCCTGCGCAATAACCTGTGGCTCCGGCACGGCAACCGGCTCCACCTTCACTTCCGGCAGGCTGGGCATGGCCGGTGCCTGCGGAGCTTCGACGTGCACCTGGCGCATCTCGTCCTGGCGGGTAAACAGCATCGGCAGGAAGATAACCGCCAGCGCCACCAGCACCAGCGCACCCACCATGCGCTGTTTCATCCCTTTATCCAGCACAGCCATCTATTCCACCCTCCTGGGCGTGCCGTTCCAGCCATTCCAGCGCCTGGGCGACACAGAAAAACGAACCGAACAGCAGGATCTGATCATCCCCCGTCGCCTGCGCACATTGCCCTTCAAGGGCGGCGTCGACGCTGGCATAAGACTTCACCGTGGCACCGAGGTTCGCCAAGGACGAGGCCAGTTCTGCGGCCGGGCGACTGCGCGGGGTATCCAGCGGCGCCACCGCCCAGTCGTCGATGAGGCCCTGCAGCGGCGCGATAACGCCCTCCAGATCCTTGTCGGCGAGCAGGCCAAAGACCGCGAAGCGGCGCCCCTTCAGCGGTCGGGCCGCCAGGCGCATGGCCAGGTACTGCGCCGCATGCGGGTTGTGCCCGACATCCAGCAGCAACGCTACCGGTTTGCCCTGCCAGTTCAAGTTACGGAGGTCGAGACGCCCAGTGATACGGGTATCCAGCAGCGCCTGGCGAACTTGCTCCGCGTCCCACGGCAGCCCCATCAGCAGGTAAGCCTGCAAGGCCAGCGTGGCGTTTTCCATGGGCAAGTCAAGCAAAGGCAGGTCACGCAGCTCGACCTGCGCGCCATCGGCGGCAGTACCACGCCAGCTCCAGCAGCCATCGGCGCTGGCCAGGTCGAATTCCCGACCGCGCAGGAACAGTGGCGCGGCCAGTTCAGCGGCCTTGTCCAGCAACGGCCCGGGCGGATCCAGATCACCGCACAGGGCCGGCTTGCCCGGGCGGAAGATACCCGCCTTCTCGAAGGCCACCAGCTCGCGGGTATCACCCAGGTAATCAACATGGTCGATACCGATGCTGGTCACCAGGGCGAAGTCGGCATCCACTACGTTGACGGTATCCAGGCGGCCACCCAGGCCCACCTCCAGCACCACCGCATCCAGCTGCGACTGGTAGAACAACCAGAACGCGGCCAACGTCCCCATCTCGAAGTAGGTCAGGGAAATATCGCCTCGCGCAGCCTCGACGGCGGCGAAGGCTTCGCACAGGCGCTCATCGCTGGCCTCTTGACCATTGATCACCACCCGCTCGTTGTAACGTAGCAGGTGCGGCGAACTGTACACACCGACCTTGAGCCCCTGAGCACGCAGCAACGACGCCACGAAGGCGCAGGTCGAACCCTTGCCGTTGGTGCCGGTTACTGTCACCACGCGCGGCGCCAGCTTGCCCAGCGCCAAGCGGGCAAGCACCTTCTGCGACCGCTCCAGGCCCATGTCGATGGCCGAGGGGTGCAACTGCTCGAGGTAGGCGAGCCATTCGCCCAGGGATCGTTGTTTCATCACGCGACGGCAGCCGCCTCACGCGCTTCTTCCGGCGTTTGCTGACCGGTCATCTGCGCCAGCAGGCGGGCCAGACGCGGGCGCAATTCGCCACGGGAGATGATCAGGTCGATGGCACCGTGCTCCAGCAGGAACTCGCTGCGCTGGAAGCCTTCAGGCAGCTTCTCGCGTACGGTCTGCTCGATCACGCGTGGGCCGGCGAAACCGATCAGGGCCTTCGGCTCACCGACGATGACGTCGCCGAGCATCGCCAGGCTGGCGGAAACACCGCCATACACCGGGTCGGTCAGGACCGAGATGAACGGAATGCCTTCTTCGCGCAGGCGCGCCAGCACGGCAGAGGTCTTGGCCATCTGCATCAGCGAGATCAGCGCTTCCTGCATGCGCGCACCGCCCGAAGCGGAGAAGCAAACCATTGGGCAGCGGTTTTCCAGGGCATAGTTGGCCGCGCGGACGAAGCGCTCGCCGACGATGGCACCCATGGAACCGCCCATGAACGAGAACTCGAAGGCGCTAACCACGATCGGCATGCCCATCAGGGTGCCGCTCATGGAGATCAGCGCGTCCTTTTCGCCAGTCTGCTTCTGCGCAGCGGTCAGGCGGTCCTTGTACTTCTTGCCATCACGGAACTTCAGGCGGTCGACCGGTTCCAGGTCAGCGCCCAGTTCGGCACGGCCTTCGGCGTCAAGGAAGATGTCGATACGCGCACGTGCGCCGATGCGCATGTGGTGGTTGCACTTGGGGCAGACATCCAGGGTCTTTTCCAGCTCCGGACGATACAGCACGGCCTCGCAGGACGGGCACTTGTGCCACAGGCCCTCAGGCACCGAGCTCTTTTTCACCTCGGAACGCATGATCGAAGGGATCAGTTTGTCGACTAACCAGTTGCTCATGCTTTCTTTCTCCAGTATTGGCAGGCGGGGGACGGTGTCACCGGCCCTGCCCTTGAGCTCAAAATCTTTTATGAAACGATGGTGGACCGGCCGCCGGGGCTTCCAGCGCGCCACTCCACCGCTAATGTGTTTTTTGCCGCCACAGGTGCTGGCATGCGGCCCGCAGGGCTGCGAAAGCTATGGACGATGGCGCGCAGCCAGCCGTCACATCTGCCATCACGCCTGTTTCACCGCACGCATGAAGGCCTCGATCTTCGCCGCATCCTTGATGCCCTTGGCCTGTTCGACGCCACCGCTGACATCCACCGCATAAGGCTTTACCTGGGCAATGGCCTGGCCAACGTTATCGGCCGACAGCCCGCCCGCGAGGATGATCGGCTTGCCAAGACGCGCCGGTACCAATGACCAGTCGAACGCCTCGCCGGTTCCCCCTGGCACGCCCGGCATATAGGTGTCGAGCAAAATGCCGCGGGCACCCGCGTAAAGCCGACAGGCCGCCTCCAGGTCATCGCCAGGGCGCACACGCAGGGCCTTGATCCAGGGGCGGTGGTAGCCTTCACAGTCCTGCGGGGTTTCATCGCCGTGAAACTGTAGCAGGTCCAGCGGAACCACTTCGAGGATCTCGTTCAGCTCACAGCGCGAGGCATTGACGAACAGCCCGACCGTGGTCACGAACGGCGGCAGCTCGGCAATGATCGCCCGCGCCTGGCGCACGTCCACCGCCCGCGGGCTCTTGGCATAGAAGACGAAGCCGATGGCATCGGCCCCCGCTTCGGCAGCGGCCAGTGCGTCTTCGATGCGGGTAATCCCGCAGATCTTGCTGCGAACATTGCTCATGGAACAAGAACCCTGATTGTTGCGGCGAAAGGGCGGATGTTAGCAAATGGCTTTTCGCTCGTCAGTCTGCCAACGCCTCGTAACCACTCAAAAAGTGTGGGCCGATGTAACGCTTGGGCAACGCAAACGCTTCGGGGTACTCCACCTGCACCAGGTAAAGCCCGTATGGGTGGGCCGTTACCCCACCTTCACGGCGGTTGCGCCCTTCCAGCACCTCGCGTGCCCAGGCAACCGGACGCTCGCCGGCGCCGATGGCCATCAGCACACCGGCAATGTTACGCACCATGTGGTGCAGGAAGGCGGTGGCACGCACGTCCAGCACGATCATCTGACCATGGCGGGTAACACGCAGGTGGTAGATGTGCTTGATCGGTGACTTGGCCTGACACTGGCTGGCACGGAAGGCGCTGAAGTCGTGGGTACCCAGCAGGAACTGCGCCGCCTCGGCCATGCGATCGACGTCCAGCGGACGGTGGTTCCAGGTCACTTCTTCGGCCAGGTGCGCCGGGCGAATCGGGTCGTTGTAGATGACGTAGCGGTAACGCCGGGCGCAGGCCTTGAAGCGGGCATGAAAGTCGGCCGGCATTGGCCGCGACCAGACCACACTGATGTCGTGCGGCAGGTTGAAGTTGGTACCCATGGTCCAGGCGCGCTCGTCACGCACGGCACGGGTATCGAAGTGCACGACCTGCCCGCAGCCGTGAACGCCGGCGTCGGTGCGCCCGGCGCAGATCACCGAAATTGGCTCGTTGGCGACCTTGGACAGCGCTTGTTCCAGGGCTTGCTGGACACTCGGCACGCCGCTGGCCTGACGTTGCCAGCCGCGGTAGCGCGCGCCTTTGTATTCCACGCCCAGGGCGATGCGGGAGTAGCCTTCGGCCGCGGATTCGGCGGTAGCGGTATCGATGATGTCCAAGAGCATGAAACCTGTGGGGTGTACGGAATGGCGGGGATTATAACGACAACGGCAGCCTCGTAGGGCTGCCGGTGGATGCGCACTGCATGTGCGGGCCTCTTCGTGGGCGGGCTCGCCCCCACAGGTCACTCACAAGGTCGACAACCTGTGGGGATCCCGTGGGCGCGGGCAAGCCCGCGAAGAGGCCTGCCCTGCTTGCATCAGACCAACCGGGAGAGCATGTCCTCGGCTTCCTGGCGCTGGCTGTCGTCGCCATCCTTGACCACTTCATCGAGGATGTCGCGCGCGCCTTGGCTGTCACCCATGTCGATATAGGCACGGGCCAGGTCGAGCTTGGTGGCGACTTCGTCACTGCCGGAGAAGAAGTCGAAGTCCAAGTCATCCAAAGGCTCGAGCTCTGGCTGCGCAACCGCGTCTCCACTGGTGAAATGCGGCTCCAGCGATGGCGTTTCGAGGCTCTGCGACAGCTTGTCCAGCTCGGCATTGACGTCATTGAGCTCGGAGGCAAAGCTCTTGGCGGCCGGCGAATCGTCTTCCAGCGACAGGGACAAGTCGAAGTCCGATGGCAGGTCGAACTCGGAGACCGGGTCGAACTCCGGCTCGCTGTCGAAGGCAGCCAGTTCGGATGCGACATCCAGCGGATCTTGCTCCAGCGCCTGCGGGGCAGCCGGGGCAACCGGCTCGCTGACGTCGAGGTCGAAATCAGACAGGTCCACGGCAGGCTGAGGCTCGGCCTGAGCCAGCATGGCCTCGAAATCAGCGTCGGCGTCGGCTTGCAGCTCGGCATCCACGGCAAAGGGCTGTTCTTCTGGCTGAGCCTCTTCCTGTACGGGCTCATCCAGCACAGGCTCAGCGATTACCAGCTCGTCGGGTACGCCCACCTGTGCCATCGGCTCGTCCAGCACGGACGCGGCCAGCGGGTCTTGATCGGCCAGGTCTTCACCCAGGCTCAGGTCGAAGGCGCTGTCCAGATCCTGCTCGGCCAGGTCCGTTGCATCGAGCGTTGGCACTTCATCGAAGGCGTCCAGCTCAGCGTCCGGCCCTGCTTGCGCCACAGCCTCTTGCTCAGCCTGCTCCTGCGGCTCGAAACCGGACAACTCGCCAGGAACCACGTCGGCAACCACCGGCGCTTCGGGCTCATCGTGCAGCAACTCTTGCACGTACTGCTCATCCATTTCGGCAGCCAGCGCCGCCGCACCCAGGCCGGCAGCGGCCAGGCCGAGCATGGCGGGGTAACGCTCTTTCAGGCCGGCGACTTGGGCAACATTCTGCTCGCTGGCCGGCAGCTGACGCTCCTGTTCGGCGAACGCGCTCTGGTCACCCTGACGGGCGTACACGTCCATCAGTTTCAGGCGCAGGTCGTCACGCTCCGGCGCGGCGGCCACGGCGGGCTCCAGCAGCTCGGTGGCACGATTAAGGCGGCCTTCGGCCAGGCATTGGTCGACTTGCGCCAGCAGCGCGGCGTGCGGGTCTGCTTGCGGTTCAGACTCGGGTTCTGCATCAGCGACCGGTTCTGCCACTTTTTCCGCAGCGACGGCAGCTGCAGCCGAAGCGGCAACCACAGCCGGCGACAGGGTTACGCCAGGCTCCCGGGTTTCTACGCCGTCGAAGCTCTCGGTATCGCTGTCGAAACCTGCGCCCTGCTCTTCTTCCAGCGCCCGCGCCATGCGCAGGTGCTTCTCGGCTTCTTGCTGGGCTTTGCGCTTACGCGCCAGCAGCCACAGCAGCAGTGCCAGCACCAGAATGCTGGAACCGGCAATCACCCCCAGAAGCCACGGGTTGCCCAGGACCGAGTCGAGTGAACCCTTCGGCTGGCTGGCGGGTGCTGGCTGGACGTCCGGCACAGGCTTGGGTGCGGTATCTGCAGCAGCAGGCGCCGGATTGACCACGGGCTGCTCCGGGGTAGCGGCAGCCGCTGCCGACCCGGCTGCGCCCTGGCCTTCCAGGCGTGCCAACTGGTTGTTCTTCAGTTCGATCAGACGCTGCAGCTTGTCCAGCTGGCTCTGCAGGTCGGCCATGCGGCTTTTCAGTTCTTCGTTGTCGCGACGGCTGGTGTCCAGGCTTTCCTGGGCCATGGCCAGCTCGTCATTCAACGCCTTGGCCTGACCTGCACCGGCCTGCTTGCCCGGGCTGACCAGGCGCAGGTTGTCGCCCTGGGCGATACGCGACGGTGCAGCCTCGGCGGCGCCACGGCGGGTGGCATCCAGCTGGCGGGCACGCGGCCCCAGGCGACGGCCTTCACGCCAGGCCGCATACTGCTCGGCCACCTCACGGTTCGCCTCGCCCTGGGTGATGCTCTGGATCTGCTGCTGGTCGGGCAGGCGCAGTACCTGGCCAACCTTCAGCTGGTTGATGTTGTTGCCGATGAAGGCGTCCGGGTTCAAAGCCTGGATCGCGATCATGGTCTGCTGGATCGATCCACCCTGGGTGTTACGCGCGGCAATCTGCCACAAGGTGTCGCGACGCTGGGTGGTGTAGCTGCTGGCACCGGTGATGGCCGGTGTGACATTGCCTGCCGCCGGCTTGTCGCCCTGCGCCTTGGCCTGGTCGAGCAGCACGCTATAGTCACGCAGCAGGCGGCCCTGCGGCCACATTACCTGCACCAGGAACTTGACCACCGGACCTGGCAGCGGCTGACTGGAGGTCACGCGCAGCACACTTTTGCCGTTGGGGTTGATCACCGGTGTGAAGGTCAGGTCTTCAAGGTAGGTCGGAAACGCCACCCCGGCCTTGCTGAACTCTTCCGGTGGCGCCAGGCTCGGCGCCACTTCGGCGGCTTTGAGGTCGCGCACGTCGAGCAATTCGATCTCGGCGTCCAGCGGCTGATTCTGTGCCGACTTCAGGGTCAGCTCCCCCAGGCCCAGCGCATTCGCCATGCCAGACGACAGCGCGGATGCTGCAGCCATGGCCAGAACCAGTTTGCGAATTCGAAGCATGACCTCTTCCCTTGTATGAATCGTCCCGGAACCTGCATGCGGAGCAGGACAAAAGTGCTCGCCAGTATCTTTTACGGCATGTGTTTAATCAACAATTGCGCCACTTGCACGGCATTGAGCGCGGCGCCTTTGCGCACGTTGTCGGTGGTTAGCCAGAGGTTGAGTTGCCGGTCTTCATCAACACCGTGACGTACACGTCCAACATAGACCACGTCTTGGCCCACTGCGTCACCTACCGGGGTCGGATAATCATCGTTTTCCACCCGCTCGATGCTGTCGGCTGCCTCCAGGGCCTGGTTGACCGCTGCCAGGTCTACCGGGCGACGGCTTTGCACAGCCACACTGAAGCTATCGCCGAAAAACACCGGTACTTGAACACAGCTCACGGAAATCTTCAGTTCAGGCAGGCCGAGCAGCACGCGCAGTTCGCTGACCAGGCGGCGCTCCAGCGCGGTATGGCCCTGCTCGTCGGCGGCACCAACCTGGGCCAGCAGGTTGAATGCCACCTGGCGGTCGAAGAAGCGCGGCTCCAGCGGGCGGGCATTGAGCAGTTCGGCGGTTTGCCGGGCGAGCTCGCTGACCGCTTCACGGCCTTGCGCCGAAACCGCCAGCGCGGCCATCACTTGCACCCGCTCGATGTCCAGTAGGCCTTTGAGCGGCGCCAGCGCGACGGCCAGGGCTACTGCGGCCGAGCATGGGCTGACGATACGCGCTGGCAACGACAGGCTGGCCAGGCGTTCGGCGTTGGCTTCCGGCACCAGGGCCAGGGCGTCGTCCAGCCCCCCGGACAGGTCGATCACCGTGCAGCCCGCCTGCAGCGCCTTGCCGGCAAAGCTGCGGCTGACGGCGGCGCCGGTGGCGAAGAAGGCCAGCTTGACCTGGGCGAAGTCGAAGCTGTCGACTTCGCGCACCTTCAGTTTCTTGCCAGCGAACATCACGCTGCTGCCCGCCGATTCCCCGCTGGCCAGCAGGTGCAGGGTGGCAACCGGGAATGCCAGTTCCTCGAGGATCTGCACCAAGGCTTCACCGACGCTGCCGGTGGCGCCGACGACGGCGATATCCAAAGGGTGTGTCATGGAAGGGATCCTTTTGCTGTAAACGGCGGGGGCGGCACTTTACTCGGATTGAAGGGTTTTGTCTGTGCCTCCCCCAGCGTTGCCTATTGCTGTTGCTGTTGCTGTTGCTGTTGCTGTTGCTCTTGATCTTGATCTTCGCGACTTCAGGAGGCCGAACGCAGGCCTTGCGGAGGCAGGTGACGGGCATGGATGCCCGT
>NZ_JAUHUI010000084.1:0-1652 GCF_030418155.1 Pseudomonas sp. 2,4-D | reverse complement strand
GTCAGGGCTTACACCGCCAGGGCGCGCTCACGCAGCTCGCTGTTGAGGATGCGGTCGTTCTCGCTGTAATCGACTGGGCAGTCAATCACATGCACACCCGGGGTCTTGATGCAGTGCTCCAGCAGCGGCAGCAGGCCTTCGGCGCTTTCCACGCGGTGGCCGTTTGCGCCGTAGGCTTCGGCATACTTGACGAAGTCCGGGTTGCCGTAGTCCAGGCCGAAATCGGTGAAGCCCATGTTGGCCTGCTTCCAGCGGATCATGCCGTAGCCGTCGTCACGCAGGATCACCACGGTGATGTGCATGCCCAGACGTACTGCAGTTTCCAGTTCCTGGCTGTTCATCATGAAGCCGCCGTCGCCACACACCGAGATTACCGGGCGGTCCGGGTGCACCAGGTGCGCAGCCATTGCCGATGGCAGGCCGGCGCCCATGGTCGCCAGGGCGTTGTCCAGCAGCACGGTGTTTGGCTTGTGCGCTTTGTAGTTGCGGGCGAACCAGATCTTGTAGATGCCGTTGTCCAGGGCGACGATGCCTTCGGACGGCAGTACACGACGGATGTCAGCCACCATGCGCTGTGGGTAGACCGGGAAGCGGTCGTCGTCGGCGCCTTCGGCGATCTGTGCTTCGTTGGCTTCACGGATGGCCATCAGGCGGGTGAAGTCCCAGTGCGACGTGTCGTTCAGCGCTTCACTGATCTGCCATACGGCGTTGGCGATGTCGCCGATCACTTCTACTTGCGGGAAGTACACGGCATCGACTTCGGCAGAGCGGAAGTTGATGTGGATGACTTCGGTGCCGCCACGGACCATGAAGAACGGTGGCTTCTCGATCACATCGTGGCCGATGTTGATGATCAGGTCGGCGGCTTCGACGGCGCGGTGAACGAAGTCGCCCGACGACAGCGCAGCGTTGCCGAGGAAGCGCGGGTGGCGCTCGTCGACCACGCCTTTACCCATTTGGGTGGTGATGAACGGGATGCCGGTCTTGTCGATCAGTTGCTTGAGGACCTTGGCGGTCATCTTGCGGTTGGCACCGGCACCGATCACCAGAATCGGGTTACGCGCGTTCTGCAGTTTCTCGACGGCAGCTTCGATGGCCACGTGCTCGGCCAGCGGGCGGCGGTGCAGGCTGCGCGGGATCGGCAGCGCGTCGGTCTGCTCGGCGGCGATGTCTTCCGGCAGCTCCAGGTGCACCGCACCCGGCTTTTCTTCTTCGGCCAGGCGGAAGGCTTCGCGCATGCGCGCCGGGATGTTGTCGGCCGAGGCGAACTGGTGGGTGTACTTGGTGATGGGGTCCATCATGCCGCACACGTCAATGATCTGGAAGCGACCCTGCTTGGACTTCTTGATCGGCTTCTGCCCGGTGATCATCATCATCGGCATGCCGCCCAGGTAGGCGTACGCACTGGCGGTTACCAGGTTGGTGGCTCCAGGGCCGAGGGTCGACAGGCTGACGCCGGTCTTGCCGGTCAGACGACCGTAGGTGGCAGCCATGAAACCTGCAGACTGCTCGTGACGGGTCAGTACCAGCTTGATCTTCGACTTGCGCAGGGATTCGAGCAGGTCGAGGTTTTCCTCACCGGGAATGCCGAATACATACTCGACACCTTCGTTTTCCAGGCATTGCACAACGACATCGGCGGCCTTGGCCAT
>NZ_JAUHUI010000070.1:0-13735 GCF_030418155.1 Pseudomonas sp. 2,4-D | reverse complement strand
CCATGTGAGAGTAGGTCATCGTCAAGATTCATTTCGCAAAACCCCTATCTGCGTATGCAGGTAGGGGTTTTGTCTTTAAGTAGGAACTACAGAGATTCGCAGGCGCGTCCTAGTGACGGGCCAGCACACAGAATTTCTTGACGACCATAGAGCATTGGAACCACCTGATCCCATCCCGAACTCAGCAGTGAAACGATGCATCGCCGATGGTAGTGTGGGGTTTCCCCATGTGAGAGTAGGTCATCGTCAAGATTCAAACCCAAAGCCCCTGTCTGCGATGCAGACAGGGGCTTTGTCTTTCACGGGTTTCAATATCGGTTAGAACTGATAGCTGACCGTAGCGCTTACATTGCGCTCTTCACCCATGTAGCAGTAGTTCAGGCTGGCACATGAGGTAATGTAGCTTTCATTGGTAAGGTTGTTGGCGTTTAAGCGCACATCCACACCCGTCAGACCGACCTTGCCCAAGTCATAGCCGATCGAGGCGTCGAACAGGGTGTAGGAAGGCACCTTCATGCTGTTTTCCGCATCCACCCAGCTGTACCCCACATATCGCACCCCACCGCCCAGCCGCAGGCCATCCAGTGCCCCCTGGCGGAAGTTATAGTCGGCCCACAGCGAGAGCATCTGTTTCGGCGCCTGAGTCGGCGAATTACCCTTGTTGTCCAAGTTGCCCGACACAAGGCTCGGCATTGACTTCGAATACTCGATATCGGTGAAGGTATAGCCACCCAGCAGTTTGAGGCTGTCGGTCAGTTGCACATGGGCTTCTAGCTCCAGCCCTTGCGAGCGGACTTCACCGACAGGGCGGTAGAAGTCTTCGTCAGGCTGTTTAGACGCCAAATTCTCCTGCTCGATGCGGAACACCGATGCGGTGAACAGGCTGTCGCTCCCAGGTGGCTGATATTTGATACCGGCTTCCCACTGAGTGCCCTCCGTCGGTGCCAGCGGCCGGCCTTGTTGGTCGGACACGGTGTTTGGGTTGAACGACTCCGAGTAGCTGATGTAGGGCGCAATGCCGTTCTCGAACAGGTAGAGCACTCCTGCCCGGGAGGTGAACCTGGAGCGTTGATCACTGACCTTGCTGTCGCTGTCACGGTTCTCTTCGGACACCCTCACCCAGTCCTGGCGCAGTCCCAAGGAAAAGCGCCACTGGTCCAGCTCCACCAGATCCTGCAGGTACACACCCGTTTGTTGCAAACGGCGCTGGTAGCGGTTCTCGCCCAGTACCTGAAGGTTGCCATTGCCGTACTGTGGATTGCCGGCATCCAGCGGGTCGACGGTGCCATAACGCCATGTCACGTCGGCTTTGCGCCGCTGGTAGTCAGCCCCCAAGAGCAAGGTGTGCTTGGCGGCCCCAGTAAAAAACTCTGCCTGCAGCATGTTATCAATGATGTATGAATGCAGGCGCTCGTCGCCGCCGGTATAGGCGCGGTTTAGCATATTGCTGTCCACATCTGCCCAGCCGGCGGAGTACACCTGGTCCATCGACACGTCGGAATCCTGATAGCGAAAGTTCTGCCGCGCGGTGAACACATCATTGAAGCGGTGCTCAAACTGGTAGCTGAAGGATTGCTGCGTGCGCTCATAGTTGTCGATGCTCGGCTCGCCTTCGAAGAAATGGTCTGAAAGGCGCAAACCGTTGCGTTTGTGCAGCATGCCGTCTGCAGGGTTGCCGCCGTGGTACCCACCGTCAGGGTCGTGCTGCAAATAGGCCTGCAGCGTGAGTGAGGTGTCTTCGGTGAAGTCGACACTGATAGCAGGGGCGATTGCGTAACGTTCTTCCTTGTTATGGTCGAACTGAGTTTCGGAAGCATCCGCCAAACCCGTCAGGCGATACGCAATGCGTTGGTCGTCATCCACAGGACCACTGAAGTCAAAGCCCACGCCGCGCTGGCCCTGAGTACCCACCGTGGCCTGAACCTGATGGTAAGGGGCAAAGAGTGGCTTCTTGGTGGTCAGGGCTACCAGGCCACCCGGCGAGCTTCGCCCGTACAGTACCGAAGACGGTCCCTTGAGAATGTCGATGCGCTCAAGGAAGTAGGGGTCTACCTGCATCGTGCTGTAGGTGCCGTTGTCTCCCATTGACTTGAGCCCATCGACGTAGATGTTGTCCACCGAACCGTCGTTGAAGCCGCGCATGGCTACATAGTCATAGCGATGAGTGGCACCGTACGGGTTGGTCAGTACTCCAGGCGTGTAGCGCATGGCTTGGGCAACGGTCTGAGAGCCCTGATCGTCCATTTGCTGGCGAGTAACTACCGAGACTGATTGGGATGTCTCCACCAAGGGCATGCTGGTCTTGGTCGCCACCTGGCTGTGCGTGGCGTTGTAACCCTCCATGCTGCCCAGTGCGTTGCCGAGGGAGAAACTACGGATGTCTGTGTCTGGCAATGCCAGGGCGGCGTTCTGACGCTGTGCCTGCAGCACATAGTTACTTCCCCCCTGGCTGACGGCTTCCAGTCCGCTGCCATTTAGCAACTGGCGCAGCGCCTGATCGGTTGTGTACTGCCCCTGCAGTCCGTTGGAGTGCAGGCCATCGGTCAGCTGAGGGGTGCTCGATAGGGTGATGCCGGCCTGACGAGCGATCTTGTTGAGCACGTCGGTCAGTTGGCCAGCTGGTATTGCATAGTGTTGGCTCACTTCGGCTGTGTCGGCCGCAACGGAAAGTTGCGGAACAGTTGCCAGGCCCAGGGCGGTACCAAACAGAACAGCCCGGATGGCATGGCGCAAGTGAGCTGATTGCAGGACTGGACGAAAATCATTCGGGCTGAATGTGTGGGTTAACACCGGGTTGATAGACATAAAGGGTCCGTTAAAGTGTCGAGGGCAGAAAGTGTTGCTTACTGTCCTAGCCGGACCTGGATTCAAAACCCGCCAGAAATCGATAACGCCTTATCAGGTCATGCTCTCTACATGCACCCACCAGCGTGTACGTCGACGAAGTTGTACGGGCAACGTCTGCGGTAGCAGCCGAAGCAGTTGTTCCGGGTCTTCAAGGCGGAACACCCCCGACAGGCGCAGGTCGGCAATATCATTGCTGCAGCTCAGGTAACCATGGCGATAGCGGCTGACCTGCGCGAGGAAGTTGGAGAGGCGCATGTCCTGAGTGACGATCAACCCTTCAGTCCAGGCCATCGCATCCATATCCATGTGGGCGAGCCTGTGCGCACCTTGAGCATCCAGGCGCCAATTCTGGCCACTTTCGATCCACTGAAGTTGGCCAGTACCAGGCCGGTGTATCGCCACTTTGCCGTAGCTGACGCTGACACGTGTGCAGTCGCTATCCTGATAGGCCACAAAGCGTCCTTCGAAGCCTTCAAGCAGCGCGTCGCGGGTTTGTACCAGCAGGGGATGCCGAGGGTTGCAGTTGATCATCAATTCCCCATGCTTCAGGCGGACCAGGCGCCGTTGATCATGGAAGGCCAGGTCCACGGCACTGCAGGTATTGAGTTGCATCATCGAGCCATCGGGCAGGGTGAAGACGCGTCGCTCGCCCGTGCCGGTGGCATAGTCTGACGCCCAGGCACTCACAGTATTGAGGTCTTTGGCCAGCCAGCTCGCCGACCCTGCCATGACAACGCCACCAAGCAGCTTCAGTGCCTGCCGACGGCGCAGGCGCTGCTGGCTGGTTTCCAGTGTCTGCAATGCCAGCCCGGCACCGGGGATAGCGCGCAGGTCGAGGTCCTGATGAAGGTGAACTACACGCTGCCAGGCCTGTTCGTTTTCGTGGTGGGTGCTGCGCCATTGCTCGCACTGTTGTTGCAAAGCCGGATCGTGTCCGCTTTCACGCAGCCGCAGCATCCACTGAATGGCCTGCCTGACCGTTTTTGTATCAGGGCGTGCGACGGTCATGGATTCAGCAGTCGTCTTCATAGCGCAGCACGTAGCAGTGATAGAGCGCATCGGCGATGTAGCGCTCAACGGTGCGCACGGAGATCCCCATCTGTTCGGCGATGGCCTGATGCTTCAGCCCCTCGCATTGAGCCAGCAGGAATGCGCGGCGTACCTTGGGTTTGAGACCGTCGAGCATGCGCGCAATACGCTCAAGCAATTCCAGCAGCAGCTCGCGGGTCTCGACTGAGGGGACCAGTGCTTCCGGCACATGGGCCAAGGCCTCCAGGTAAGCCCTGTGCAGTTCCTCGCGGCGCCAATGATCGATCACCAACCCACGCGCTACCGTGCGCAGGAAGGCCCTGGGAGCATTCAGCTGCAATTGTTCACGACGCTGTAGCAGGCGGACGAAGGTATCCTGGGCGAGGTCAGCCGCATCGGCTGCGTTGCCGAGCTTGCTACGCAGCCAGGTATGCAACCAGCCGTGGTGGTCACTGTAGAGCGTTTGCACGGAATCGTTGCTGGGCATGGAGGAGGGCGCCGGCATCAATGGACGTTAATGATAATTAGTCTCATTGTTGGCGGAGCAAGATTAATTTGCAACCCATCAGTTACCGCGTAAAGCCGGTAATGGGCTAATGCCCCAATTGCGTATCCAGGTAGTTGCGGATCACCCGTGCCCCGCCATTGAGGTGCCGTTCCAGCACCGCTACCGCTTCGTCCACCAGCTTGTCGCTGGCTGCATCTACCAGTGCGTTGTGATCGTCCTGAGTGAGCTTGCCCAGGCCCATGGACGAAAGATGGAAACGCAAGAAACGTTCTTCCTCGTTCAATTCGTTCTCGATAAGGCGCAGTAGTTTCTTGTTCGGCGCTTTGCTGTACAGCGCCATGTGGAGCAGGCGGTTGAGACGGCCAATTTCAGTATGGCTGGTCTCATTCTCCAGTTGCTGGATATACCCGCGGGCGCTGGCGATGTCGCTGGCATCAAGCAGCGGGATAGACTGGCGCAGCGCCTCGCTCTCGAGCAATACGCGAAGGGCATAGGTGTCCACTGCATCCTCGCCGATCAGCGGTGCAACGACGGCACCCTTATGCATCTCCACCTTCAGCAGGGACTGCGCTTCGAGCTGGCGCAGGGCTTCGCGCACGGGCATGCGGCTAACGCCGTACAAGGTGGCGAGCTCTTGTTGGCGAACCGCAGTACCAGGGGGCAAGCGACCATCGAGAATGGCGCTGCGCAGACGTTCTTCGATCACGCCACGGGCCTGGTGCGGCAACAACTGCTCGCTGGCCAGCACATTGCTCAATTTGATTTTCTTGGCCACGCGACGCCTGCCTCAACGATGACTATATTGGATCCAATGACACTAGTAACAGCTTGAGAGGGTGTCAAACCTGCACCCACCCTGGACGGGCGCCCCAAAAGCGCGGCTATGGTGGAGGAAGTCGCACGTCAAAGGAAGCTGCCTATAGAAAGATGTAAGCAGAAAGTATAGGCGGGCTGACAGCCGGGTGCGTGATTGCAGGGTGCCATTGTCTTTTGCGGTGGCAAGCCCCACCATCGCTGCTTTCGACTGGTCTGAACAGGGCTTCGCAGTGGCGATATCCTGGTTGCTCAAAACCGTAGTGCGATATGTCGGCTTTGCCGCGCTGCTGGGCAGTCTTCTGCTGAGCGGCTTGCACGCGGATTGGGATTTCTCCCAGATCAGCCGCAAGTCGCAGGCTCTGTACGGCCCACTAGGTGCCGGGCAGGGTCGCATCGATGCGTGGCAGAGCCTGATGGCCACGCAGAAGCAGGGTACCGAGCTTGAACGGTTGCAAGTGGTCAACCGCTTCTTCAACCAGCAATTGCGTTATGTCGAGGATATCGATCTGTGGCATGAGGTCGACTACTGGGCCACACCTGTGCAGGCACTGATCAAAGGTGCAGGGGACTGCGAGGATTACGCCATCGCCAAATATTTCAGTCTACGGCGCATGGGAATCCCCAGCGAAAAACTGCGCATCACCTACGTCAAGGCGCTGCGGCAGAACCGGGCACACATGGTCCTGACCTATTATGCAAGCCCACAGGCCCAGCCTTTGGTGCTGGACAGTCTGATGGATGCCATAAAGCCGGCAAGCCAGCGTACCGACTTGCTGCCGGTGTACGCCTTCAATGGCGAGGGGTTGTGGCTGACGGGCGCCGCAGGGAACAAGAAGGTTGGTGATACCAAACGGCTGTCACGCTGGCAGGATTTGTTGAAGAAAATGCAGGCCGAAGGGTTCCCGGCCGAGCCGGTTTACTGAAGGAGCACAGATGTCACTGTTCAAACAATTGCTGTTGGCCATTTGCCTGTTCCTGGTGGTCGCCTTCAGTGGCAGTTTCATGGTCAGCCTGGAAAGCTCGCGCAGCCAGTACGTCAACCAACTGCGCTCGCACGCCCAGGATGCGGCCACCGCGCTGGCGCTTTCTCTGACGCCGAATATCGACGACCCAGCGATGGTCGAGCTGATGGTCAGCTCGATTTTCGACAGTGGTTACTATGCAAGCATCAAGGTCGTCGACCTGGGTTCCAACGCCGTGCTGGTGGAGCGTCAGGCCGAGCCAGACCCTGGCGGTGTGCCGCTTTGGTTTGTGCGCCTGATCGGCCTCGAGGCCGCCGGCGGCGATGCAATCGTCAGTCGTGGCTGGCAGCAGGCCGCGCGCGTTGAAGTGATCAGCCACCCGATGTTCGCCATTGCCAAGCTTTGGCAAAGCGCCTTGGGCAGCCTGGGTTGGTTGCTGTTGTGCGGTGCGGCCAGTGCAGTGCTCGGTGCTTTGCTGTTGCGCCGCCAGTTGAGGCCGCTGGACTACATGGTCGAGCAATCCCACGCTATTGCTCGCCGCGAATTCCTCAGCCTGCCAGAGTTGCCACGCACGCCGGAGCTTCGCCGTGTGGTGCAAGCGATGAATCAGATGGTCGAGAAGCTCAAAGCCCTGTTCACCGAGCAAGCCGAGCGCAGTGAGCGGCTGCGTGCGGAGTCCTACCAGGACAGCCTGACCGGGCTGTCGAACCGACGCTATTTCGAAATGCAGCTGAACAATCGGGTAAGCAACCTGGAAGACGCGCGCGCCGGCTACCTGCTGTTGCTGCGGGTTCAGGGCCTGGCTGGCCTGAACGCCCGCCTTGGTGGCCAGCGTACAGACCAGTTGCTGCAAGCGGTAGGTGAACATCTGCGTCGTACTTGTGCCAGCTACCCGGAAACCAACGACCTCATTTCCCGCAGCCGCGGCGGCGAGTTTGCAGTGCTGGCACCGGGCATGGTGCATGAGGAGGCAGTACACCTTGCCCAGGCTCTGGAGGCAACATTGCAAAGCCTGCACGAAACGGGGGCCAGTGATATCGACCCGGTGGCTTGTATAGGCCTGGCACCATTCAGCCCTGGTGATTCACCACAGGCGTTGCTGAAGCTCGCCGACGAGGCTCTGGCCCGCGCTGAGAATCAGCCAACGCCGGGGTGGGTATGCCTTGAGCAAGGTGTTGCTGCGGTTGCTGCGGATAGCCAGCATGCCTGGCACGAACGGCTCGACCAAGCGTTCATCAATGGGCATTTCGAGCTGTTCTTCCAGCCAGTGATGGAGTGCGCTTCCTCGCAACGGGTACTGCACCACAAAGTTATTTCGCGTTTGCGCGATGGCCACGGCGAGGCCTTGCCGGCGGGCCGCTTCCTGCCTTGGCTGGAGCGCTTCGGCTGGATGCCGCGGCTGGATGTGCTGGTGCTGGAGAAAGTGTTGGCGCACCTGCGAGGGCATGACCAGGTGCTCGCGTTGAACCTGTCCGCCGCCACCCTGGCCGACCCCAAGGCCCTTCAGCGCATTTTCGAGCTGCTGAGTCAGAATGCGGCGCTTGGCCCGCGGCTGGTTTTTGAAATTGGCGAGGAGCAGTTGCCTGAGCAGGCCGCATTGGAGCAACTCACCCGTCGCCTGCATGGGCTTGGCTTTGGGTTGGCTTTACAACGCTTCGGTGGGCGCTTCAGCATGATTGGCAACCTGGCGCACTTGGGCCTGGCGTACCTGAAGATTGACGGCAGTTACATCCGCAACATCGATCATGAGCAGCACAAGCGGCTGTTCATCGAAGCGATCCAGCGTGCGGCGCATAGCATCGACCTGCCACTGATTGCCGAGCGAGTCGAGACGGAAGGGGAGCGGTTGGTGTTGCTGGAGATGGGAGTGGGCGGGATTCAGGGGCAACTGGTGGGTGAGCCTGCGCCTTGGCGCTGATTGGCCTCTCGCGCGCCGCTGCAGAAACGGCCTAGAGCCGCCAAAGGGCCGCGTAGCGGCCCCAGGATTTACGCAGCGATGTACAGGGCCGCTCCTACAGCAATGACGAAACCAGCAGGTTGGCTATCACCGCTCGCGCAGCGCCTCCGAGCGCGCCTTCATGATCGGCTTGAGCAGGTAGCTCATGATGGTTTTCTTGCCTGTCATGATGTCCACCGTCGCCACCATCCCCGGAATGATCAGCAGTGGCTTCTCGTCAGTCCCCAGGTGGCTGCGATCAGTGCGCAGCTTGATCAGGTAATACGTAGTCTTCTTGTCTTCATCGGTAATGGTGTCGGCGCCAATCTGCTCCAGCTTGGCCTTTAGCCCACCGTAGATGGTGTAGTCATACGCGGTGAACTTGACCGTCGCTTCCTGGCCGGGGTGCAGGAAGGCGATGTCTTTGGGCAATATTTTCGCCTCGATGACCAGCGTGTCGTCCAGCGGCACGACTTCGATGATATCGCTGCCTGGCTGGATTACCCCGCCAATGGTGTTCACCAGCAGTTGCTTGACGATACCGCGCACGGGCGAAGTGACCAGTGTGCGGTGCACCCGGTCGTCCAGCGCCTTGCTGGTGGCGGTAGCCTTGTTCAGTTCGGTGCGCGCCTCGTTCAGCTGGGTCAGCGCTTCACTTCGGAACTTGCCACGCGTCTCTTCGATCTTGCTTTGCACCTCGCGGATCGCCGCCTCTGCGCGCGGGATCGCCAGCGCAGTGGAATCCAGCTGACCGCGGTTTTCCACTTCAGCACGGCGCAGGCGCAGTACTTCAACCTGGGAAATCGCGCCGGTTGCCACCAGCGGTTCGGACATGCTGATTTCCTTGCGCAGCAGCTCAAGGCTGTTGGCGTACTGGGTGCGTTTGGAGCTGTATTCCCGCAGCTCCTGCTGGCGTTGGACCAACTGCTGCTGCAGGCCGCCAATTTCGTCCTGAAGTTGCTGGCGCCGGCTCTGGTACAGCGACTCTTCACTGGCCGCCTGGTTTGGCGCGGCTTTACGCAGCTTTTCGTCGATAATCAGCGGGCGGTCCTCTACCTCGGCACTCAAACGTTCGACCCGCAGGGCCATGGCAAGGCGGTCAGCCTCGGTTTCACCAACGTTGGAGGCGAAGCGGGTTTCATCCAGGCGCAGCAATGGCTGGCCCACTTCGACGATCTGCCCCTCCTTGGCGAAGATTTCGGCGACGATGCCGCCCTCCAGGTTCTGAATCTTCTGCACCTTGGAAGACGGAATGGCCTTTCCTTCACCCCGCGTAACTTCGTCGATGGGCGCAACGCTGGCCCATACAATCAAGAACACGAAGAACAGGATCACGCCCCAGATGGTCAGCCGCACCACGCGCGGCGCATCTTCGATCAGGGCCTTGTTTACCTCGGGCAGCGGCTGGCCGCCAAGCGAGTCGCTGCCTTTGAAATAGCGCCGCAGGCCGTCCTTGAACTGCCCCATATCCAGCTTATGCAACACTGATCTGCCCCTTCTTCAGTGCATCCATGACCGCGGCTTTCGGGCCGTCGGCGACAATCTGCCCGCGATCGATCACGATCAGCCGGTCTACCAGCGACAGCAACGACGCACGGTGCGTGACCAGCAGTACCGTCTTGCCCTCCACCACCGCTTGCAGGCGCTGCTTGAGGCGTTCTTCACCGGTGTTGTCCATGGCGCTGGTCGGCTCGTCCAGCAGCAGGATCTGCGGGTTGAGCAGCAGCGCACGGCCCAAGGCGACGTTCTGCCGCTGGCCGCCGGACAGGTTCTGCCCGCGTTCACCCACTTGCAGCTCGTAGCCGTCGGGGTGCAGCCGGGCGAATTCATGTACGCCCGCCAGTTCAGCGGCCTGCAGGATCAATTCGTCCTCGATGTAGCGGGCGCCGCTGACCAGGTTGTCACGCAAGGTTCCGGCCAGCAGCTGGATGTCCTGGGGGACGTAGCCGATGTTGTGGCGCAGTTCGCTGACATCGATCTGGCGAATGTCGACGCCATCGACCAGCAGCGAGCCGCCATCGGCCTCGTACAGGCCGACGATGAGCTTGGCCAGCGAGCTCTTGCCGGAGCCGCTGCGGCCGATGATGCCTACCTTCTCGCCAGGGCGGATGGTCAGGTTGATGTTCTTCAGGGCCAGGTTCTGCTGGTTTGGATAAGTGAAGTCGACCCCGCGGAACTCGACGCTGCCCTGCAGCACCTTGCGGCTCAGCGGGCGTTCTTCGAAGTTGCGCTCTTGCGGCAGATCCATCATGTGGTCGGTGGAGACCATGGTCACCTTGGCTTGCTGGTAGCGGGCCAGCAGGCCATTGAGCTGGCCCAGCGGGCCGAGGGCGCGGCCGCTGAGCATGTAGCAGGCCACCAGGCCGCCCATGCTGAGGTTGCCATCGATGATCAGATACACGCCCACGCAGATCATTGCGACGCCGGCCAGTTGCTGGATCAGCAGGGTGATGTTCATCGCCAGGCTCGACAGCACCTTCACCCGCAGCTCCAGCCGACTCAGGGTGCCGAGGGTTTGCTCCCACATGTACTGGCGTTCGCTTTCGGCGTTATTGACCTTTACCGCATCCAGGCCGGCGAGGGTTTCGATCAGGCTGGACTGGCGCTCTGATGCCAAAGCCATGGTCCGCTCCATGGTCGCCATCAGTGGCCGTTGCAGGGCGTAGCCGATGCCCAGAGCCAGCGGGAAGGCGATGATCGGTATCCACACCAGATGCCCGCCAATGATGGCGATGACAATCAAAATCAGGATGGTAAAGGGCAGGTCGATCAGGCTGGTCAGGGTCAGCGAGGCGAGGAAGTCGCGCAAGCCCTGGAACTCGTGAATGTTCTGGGCAAAGCTGCCGACCCGCGCCGGCCGGTACTTCATCGACATGCCGACAATACGTTCAAACAGCGTTGCCGAGATGATCAGGTCGGTCTTCTTGCCGGCCAGGTCCAGGCACAGGCCGCGAAGGCCTTTGAGGATCAGGTCGAAGATATACGCGCCGGCGATACCGATGGCCAGTACCCAGAGCGTCGAGGTGGCCTGGTTTGGCACCACCCGGTCATACACGTTCATCACGAACAGCGGCGCGGCCAAGGCGATCAGGTTGATCACCAGGCTGGCGGCGATGGCGTCGATATACAACCACTTGCTGCGCAGCAGGGTGTCGCGGAACCACGACTTCGCTCGTGGGATGAGGTTGCCGTGGTTGACATCGAACTTGTGCTGCGGCTGCGCGAAGAACACGCGGCCGCTGTAGTCGCTTAGCAGTGCTTCGCGGCTGACATGCACCTCGCCACCGTCGCTCTCGCTGAGTAGCAGGCGCGCGGTGTCATCGTTCTCCCAGCCGAGCAGGACGGCGCTGCGGCCCTCCTTGAGCAGCAGCATGGCCGGCATGGCGATACTCGGGATCTGCTCCAGCTTTCGCTGAAGCAGGCGCCCCTGCAGGCCAGCCCGGGCCGCAGCGCGCGGCAGCAGTTCAGGGCTCAGGCGCTGGGCGGGTAGCGGTAGGCCTGTTGTCAGCATGACCCGGCTGGCGGGCTTCTGGTGCAGGACACACAGGCTCAGCAGACTATCCAGCAGGGGATCGTCATGCTGACTGCGTGGATCGTGGCTGAGTTGGACTCGACTGACTTCGGATTCCACGCGGCGCTCTCTTCATCCTTGTGGTGGGTGGGGTGGGTGTGCCGTCGTTAAGGTCAGGCCGGCTCACCCTGGCTCTCTTTGGTGCTGCAAAGCTGTGCTGATAAGGGTTATCACGCCCTGGTGCTGGAGCAGCTGGCCAATGTTCGCCTTGAATCGGTGTTGAGTAAACAATTCTACGTGCTTCATTTTCACCAGACTTAGCGGGGCAATGATTGTTTCATTTTTGATCCAGCCATCATCCGGCTTGTTGCAGCATAGCCTGCCACTCAGCCAAGGCATGCAAGGGCTTTGGGTTCCAGCTTAGTCACTGTCAGTAAACAGGCGCTGGTTTGTTGGCGCATATCTGTGGCTTGTTAGTCAGAATTCATCTATAGAGCGCGGATCCTTGCATTCTTGCATTCAATATCCGCAAGCGATTTTCAATGATCGGGATACCATTATTCACGCACTCGTACGTCATCTCTTTGATTTGCGACACATCGCTGCTTGTGACTCGCGCAGCGTTGAAAGCCTGGTGGGCCTCGAGTGAGCAAGCGCCCCGGCTCTGGCTGGCTATCGACCTCTGCCTGGCCGCATTCCGGCAAGGTTTGTGCTTATTTGGCAATCAGTGTCCGGGCGATTGACAGTGATCTGGATATTGACGCCAGTAACGCTGACATTGCCGAGTAAGTCGGTCGCGCCGCATGATTTACGGCTGCTGAGCTGTATGAAAAAGTGCTAGGACTGATGGCTTAACACCTTTTTGATGATGTAAGACATTTGTCCTCCGGAAACGCTTGGCTAAGGTACAAATATCAATGTGACATTACATTGCCGATTGTTTAGGATGGCATGTATAAGGTCAATAGTTTGGCAGTCAGGCAATTCCAAAAAGTTATAGACGGAATATTGACGTCAAAAACGTCAAGAGATCATCTACATAGTTCCGCCTGAAGTGGCTAGCAAGCGCCGCTCTGGCAGGGAAGTACCCCATCGGGTCACACGGAGAGTCCAATGAGCAGCGTTGTAGCCATCGTCAAAAGCATTGTCGGCCAGGTTATTGCGGTATCCCCAGAGGGCATCCGGCGTGTACTTATCGAAGGTGACCGCCTGTTGGCCGGTGAGGAAGTGCTCACCGGTCCTGGCGGTGCAGTTACTTTGGAGCTGGCTGATGGCCGACTGCTCGATCTTGGACGTGACAGCCAATGGAGTGCCGATGCGCCTGACAGTAGCACCGACCTGAGCCAGGCGGCAGCCCAGGCCGCGCCTTCGGTGGAAGAGCTGCAGCAGGCAATTGCTGCTGGTGTTGACCCGACTACTGAGCTTGAAGCTACCGCCGCTGGCCCGTCATCAGCAGGTGGTGGTGCGCTCGGCGGTGGCCACAGCTTCGTGATGCTCGAAGAGACGGCTGGCCGAGTTGACCCGACGGTTGGCTTCCCGACTGACGGGCTGGGCTTTGCGGGCGTACCCGATAACGAAGAAGTGGGCCTGCTGGACACTAACGGCAACAACCTGGTGACCACACCGACGGATACCACCGTCGCTACTGAGCTGACGCTTGGCGCAACCCCTTCCATCAGTGAAGCGGGTGGCGTAATCGTTTATACCGCCACCGTTGGTCAGGCGCCGACCACCAACCTGGTACTTACTCTGTCCAACGGTGCCGTGATCGTAATTCCGGCTGGGCAGACAAGTGGTAGCGTCAATGTCGCAGTTCCGGCAAACGACACACCCTACATCGACGGGGGCCAGATTTCGGCCACCGTGACAGGTAGTACCGGAGGTGGTGGGCTGACGGTGACATTGCCGCAAACGCCAGCGGTTACCCAGGTGACCGATACAATCGACACCACCACTGCGACCCTGACCGCCTCGCCAAGCGTGACCGAAGGCGGCGTGATCACTTACACCGTGACCCTGAGCAACCCTGCTCAGACGCCGGTAACCGTGACCCTGTCCAACGGCCAGACCATCACCGTTGAAGCGGGTAAAACCCAGGGCAGCGTTGATTTCCAGACCCCGGCCAA